>DLOI01000083.1:1475-3328 GCA_002477185.1 Alphaproteobacteria bacterium UBA7488
TTAATTATGTATTTTTATGTTAAGCGCCGTGAGGCTAAAAAGAAAAAGCCCCTGCCGGATTTATATCCGTTTTAATAAGGTGTGTAAAAATGGGGTCTCAGTTCAAAACGATACAAGATGAAACCTTGCAAATTGTTTTAACATGGGGCAATATTGATGATAAATGTGAAAAAAGTGCTTGACTTTTGAGTTAAAAAAAGGTAAAAGTACGCATTAGTTTTATGAATCAAAGGTAAGAAAGGATAGTACCATGGCAAAAAAATGCCTCATTTCAGGAAAAGGTGTTCAAACAGGGAACAACGTCAGCAAGTCGAATCGCAAAACACGTCGTCGTTTTGAACCGAATTTGCAAGATGTTACGGTTTACAGCGAAATCTTGGGCAGCCAAATTCAAATGCGTGTCACATCAAACGGTTTGCGCACGATTGAAAAAAATGGCGGCATTGACAGCTATTTGCTCGGCAAACCGGTTTCAAGATTGACCGAAGAAGCCAAAGAATTGCGTAAACGCATTGAAAAAGCAAAAGCCAAAAAAGGCATCTAATCCTTTATCTTACAGTTATCTGAAAGGCCACCTTTAGGGGTGGTCTTTTTATCGCTTTAAAGGCATGACCAAGTTAAAATTTAATGGCCGAAAAAAACGATAAAGGTTTTTATTACAAATCTCAGCTGAATTTTACAGCTCATTATTATTTAGATTTTTGTTTTTTATCACATGCAAGATATTCAAAACCAACAAATGGCGTTATTTAAAGCTCTTTTTTCTTTGAAGGGTGCAGATGGCGCGCAACGGGTGAACAGCTTGAATGTTCTTCAAAGTGTGATAGATTCACATGCGTTTGATTTAAGTGAAAATTTAAAATTTCCTTGTTATTTAAAGGGTGAATCTGCTCTGACTTTGGCAGAATATTATGACCCGTTGGGACAAGCCAGTACCCTTTTGTTAAATGCCGGTGCGCGGGTGGGCGATGCTCAAAAAAATGCCGTTTTTTATAACGAAACTCTATTGCGTCAAAAAATTTATTGTCAAATGCAATTGAACATGTTGCTTAAACAATTTGATGAAATCAGTGCTGAACAAGAGGCGAATGTTTCCTTAAAAAATGCCGATAAAAATGCCAATGGGAAAAGCAACGAATCGTCCATAAATAAGAAAGCTAAAAAAAAGCCTTATCCCGAAAGCAAAGCCGTTGAACCTGTTTATATTCGAGATATGGTTGTAAACAGGCCGATGGCCGTTATGCCGTTCATCCAAAATCAAAATGTTGATGTTTTGCAAGCGACTTTGTATGAGGCTATCAAAGGCCTACATACTTGTGATGAAAAACAAGCGGATATTTGCCGCAATTTTATTCGGTATGTTTTTATTTCACGGCGGGTGGATTTTGAAAAGAATTTTAATTTTTCACATAAGGCAAGGTATGATTCGCCGTTAACGGCCATAATTGCATATGAACGTTCGGATAAATTGCAACATGAATTATTTGCGGCGGGGGTATGCGTTAAAAAGGAACAAGCAGGCAGCGATGTGTATCTTAAAGCATGTTTCAGGCAGAAATTTTATCAAGGATTAAAAGGGCGAATCCGCGGTTAATTCATACATTGTATTTAGGCCGTACTTGTTTATAATTCAATCGTCCAAATCAGTGTCATTTTTGAATTCAATTTCATATTCGCAAGTTGCCTTTGGAATTATTGGCTTTGCAAATCATAAAATGTTTGATAAATGCCGCCGTTTTTAATTAATTGGCTGTGTTTCCCCGATTCGGTTATTTTCCCTTTGTCCAGCACAATAATTTTATCCATTTCCCTGAGAGTTGATAACCTGTGAGCAATGGCAATGACGGTTTTGT
>DLOI01000083.1:3404-4756 GCA_002477185.1 Alphaproteobacteria bacterium UBA7488
TTTTTTAAAATAGCCCGTGCAATGGCGATGCGCTGTCTTTCACCACCCGACAACATCACACCGCGTTCGCCGACCTTGCTGTCATACCCATTAGGCAGAGCCATGATAAAGTCATGACAATAAGCTTTTTTTGCGGCTTGATAAACTTCTTCATCGGTTGCGTCCAGTTTGCCGTAGCGAATGTTTTCCATGATTGTACGATTAAATAAGCTTGGGTCTTGGGGCATTAGGGCAATTGATAAATTAAGTGATTCCAAGGTTACATCGCGAATATCTTGGCCGTCAATTTTGATGGCACCGTTTTGAACATCGTAATAGCGGCACAAGAGTTTAATCAATGTTGATTTGCCCGAACCTGACCGTCCGACAAGCCCGATACGTTGTTTGGATTTGATGTTCAACGTAAAATCCTTAAACAACGGGCGTTTATCGCCGTACTGATAGGTAATTTTATCGAAACAAATTTCCCCTTTGGTTATTTTTATCGGCAGCGCTTCTTTTTTTTGTACGATAGTAACGGGTTTGTTAATGAGTTCCCAGCCTTCTTTTATTTGGCCATAAGTACGGGACATTTCTAAAAACTCATCCATGAAGGTCGCGAATGTTGAAATGATGGATACGATGATGGCCTGAATAAAAACATAATCCACTAAAGAGATATAATTTTTATACCAAAACCATAACGGCAAACCGCAAAAAATAACTTGGATAAGTGTACGCAGTGTATGTTGCAACAATAAAAACCAAGCATGGATTCGCATTTCTTTTTGTTCCGTTTTGCCGGCTTTTCTAAGTGCTGCAAAATAATGTCGAATTTCATTGCGCGTGCTGCCGAAACTTTTAACGGTTTCAATATTAATCAGCGAATCAATAAGTTTGCCGTGTTTAATCGAATATTGCCGCGTTGTTTCGCGTGCGTATTTAATAATGATGCGGCTGGATAAAAACATCAGTATTAAAAAAAACACCATTAGAATCAGTAAAATGACCCCAAGCGTGATGTTGGCATAACTAATGGCGCCAAAGCTGACCAATAAAATAATGGCCGGGTGAATCATGTCCCAAACGAATATGAAGTAACTGCGTTCAAAGGCCATCAACATCGTATCGATTTTATTAGCGATTTTCCCCGACATTTCAAGTTCGAAAAACGCCGGCGATTGACGGTGTGCCATGCTCATGAATTTATTGGATAGAAGCGCCAAAAATTTCGGCAGATAAAACGAATCCGTCCAAATTGTCAAATTAACCAGCAATCCCCGTAAGGTGGCAAAAATAATAAATGTGGCAATTAAAAGGATGCCCGTTTCGATTGCCATCTCTTTATTCATGTCGGGTTTGGCAATTAATCC
>DLOI01000083.1:4854-5049 GCA_002477185.1 Alphaproteobacteria bacterium UBA7488
GAAGCCATCGATGTGTTCATGTTTACCTCGCGTAATGTTTGGCTTGGAAAGTGTAAAAATCATAATAAACGCCTTTTTGATTTATCAACTCTTGATGCGGACCGGTTTCAACAATTTTGCCCTTATCCAATACAACTAGCCTGTCCATTTCCCTAAGCGTTGATAGTCGATGTGCAATGGCAATGACGGTTTTGT
>DLOI01000083.1:5082-6177 GCA_002477185.1 Alphaproteobacteria bacterium UBA7488
AGAGCGGAAGTGGCTTCATCCAAAATTAAAATCGGCGCATTTTTTAAAATAGCCCGTGCAATGGCGATGCGCTGTCTTTCTCCACCCGAGAGCATCACACCACGTTCACCGACCTTACTCTCGTACCCATTTGGCAGAGCCATGATAAAGTCGTGACAGTATGCTTTTTTGGCGGCTTGATAAACTTCATCATCACTTGCGTCCAGTTTGCCATAGCGGATGTTTTCCATAATCGTGCGGTTAAATAAGCTTGGGTCTTGCGGGATTGTGGCTATATTTTTGTGCAGCGAATCCAGCGTGAAATTTTTAATATCAATGTTGTTAAACTTAATTTTGCCGCTTGTGATATCGTAATAACGGTTAATCAATTTAATCAGCGTTGATTTGCCCGAACCCGAATGCCCGGCCAAACCGATTTTTTCGCAGGGGGTGATGTGCAAATTAAAATCTTTAAAAACTTCAGTGCTGTCATGATAATGAAACGTCATATTTTCAATTTTTATATCCGCCGTTTTTAACAATATATTTTTGGCGTGCGGCAAATTTTCAATTTCAAACGGTTTTGTCAGCATGCTAAGCCCGTCTTGCACCATGCCGACGGATTTAAAAGTCCGGACAACCGAATTGATAATATTCATGCCGTACAACGTAAAGTTGGTTATCAAACTTTCAATTAAAACAAAATCGGCAACGGAAATTTTATCATTTAACCAATAATAAAACGGCAAAGCAAATGTAATGGCTTGCAATAAAGCACGCAATAGGGCTTGGACGGTGTAAGTGAATGCTTCGGCGCGATAGACCATTTTGTCGTACGCTATATATGGGCGCATTTTTTGAAAATAATTCAACCGTTCATACCGCAAGCGCGCGTAGTTTTTAATCAACCCGTAATTAAACATCGTATCTACGAAAACGCCGTTAGCTATGGAAAAATAATGTGAGCTTTGTTCGGTATAATGGCTGATTTTTTTGCCGCGGATATAAAGAATCCAAGAATACAAACACAAAAAGATAATAATTAAAACGGCTAAAGTCACGTCAATGAGGGCAACTAACACGAATGTGATGATAATTTTAATCAAAGATTGAATT
>DLOI01000083.1:6195-14011 GCA_002477185.1 Alphaproteobacteria bacterium UBA7488
CCGTTGCCGAAGAAATACGGCGCATTTGAGCGGCGATTTTGCCCGACATTTCTTGTGTAAAAAAATTGAGCGAATGGTTGCTTGCCCATTTAAATAAGTCATGGTCGATGCGTATTCTTAAACGCGGCAAAAGATTGGCTTCAATAAATTTAATTTGATTGGTAATAAGGCCGCGCAAGTAAGTAAACAGTGCAAATAATCCGACAAAGGCCATCGCGAGCTTAAAGGCTTCTTGCTTTTCAAACCCAAATGAAATGATACCGACAATTTTGGATGAGGCAACCAAGCTGAATTGGGCAAACACCTCAGCCAAAAAATGTCCGAAAAGGACTGTTATAAAAAGTCTTTTCAGTTTGAAAATATATTTAAAGATAAAGGCAAACGCAGTTTTGGGCATTTTTATGAAGCTTTATAATAATAATAGTAATTGAATTCCACTATTGTACTTGAAAAACGCCATGGCGTCAAATGAAAGCTGGGTACAGATTGATAATATTGCAAGTCAATCAAGTCTTTCCGACAGATACGTATAGGCATCGGATAATTTTTGAAACAATTTGGCTGCTTGTTTTTCATCACCGGTTGCCGTGTCGGGGTGATACAGTTTTGCAAGCTTTTTATATTGTTTTTTAAGTTCGATTTTTGTAAAGGGTATTGTCAATTCCATAAAACGGGCAGCTTCAACATATTTTTTTTCATGTTTTATTTTGGGCGGCGGCGGGGTATGTTTGCCATCCATGCCCAAACCGACTTCTTCAAAAATACCGAAAGAATCCCGCAAACGGTCGGTTTTAAATGACCCGTTTTGTCCCAACCTCCATGTCGGGCGCTGCCAAGTTGTGTCATTGCGCAAATGTTGTTCGATTTCTTCGCTTGACAAGCCCAAGTAAAAATCCCAATTTTTATTGTACTCAGCCGCGTGTTTTGGACAAAACCAGTAGTATGAGTTTTTCCTTTTATAANNGCAGTATGAGTTTAATGAACGGTCCTTTGGTGCGCGGCAGGTACCCGGTTCATTACATGCGGCATGGTCGCAGATTCTGGTCGTTTGGGGCTTTTTTGCCCAGTTGTTTTTTTTCATTTTTAATCTTTTTTACAATTTTTACGTGTATTTTAAAAATTTTGTATATTAATGGTTGTATTTTATTCAAAACATACTATACTATTAAAGTCAGCATAAATTTTGTCATTAAATTATTATATAACTTTTAATAAGAAAAGGAAAGGGGGATAAATGTTAGTTTGTAAAAATGTTATCGTCAACGGACGCAGGACAAGCATGAGATTAGACCGAGAAACGTGGTCTTCTCTTGCAGATATTTGTGCCAGAGAACGTTTGACAATCCATGATTTATGCTCACGTATTGATAATGCCAGAGGTAAATCGGGTTTGTCATCTGCCACACGGTTGTTTGTGCTGACGTACTTCAGATATGTTTTGAACAAATATGAAAAAGAAGCGTTCAATATTTCTCCGGAATATAATCCCGAAATCATATTAAAACGCGCTAATTAAAAAAAGGGGCGGCAATTACTTTTTAAAAGTACATTTAAGATCTTGATCGCACGCAAACGATTCAGTCCCCCAATTATCCCATTTAACGGTCAAAATACCGTTTTCATCGGATACGATTGTGGCATAATCCCCCGTCGTCGTCAAGTAAATGCGGTTGTCGCCTTCCTTAATGAAAGTTCCCGTCCAATTCGGGTGGGATACTTCCCAAGTTTTCGGCTTTTCTTTTTTTTGCGGCAAAACTTTGGGAAAATTATCCATATGGGCGGCGGNNCACAGAAAGAAAATGCCTGCCCCATATGGGCGGCGGTATACATGCCAGCACCCAAGCCTAAGCATGCGACGGCAACGGTGATTAAAATTTTTTTCTTCATTTTAAAAGTCCTTTCATCATGTCTGCTTTGATATATTTATTTCTTTTTGAAAAATAAATCAAACGTTTTTTTATGCATCCTTTATTTTTTGCTGGTCAAAGCGTCTTTTTTTGGTTATAATCTTTGTATGTATTTTTAAACGGAAGGCTGAAATTTGATGAGTAACTTAAAAAGAACTTTATTGATCGGCGCAATTTGGGCAGGCATTTTCTTTCTGTGGTGGCTCAAAGGCTTCTTATATCAAAATTGGAATTTTGATATTTTTTCTTTTTCCTCTTGGGCTTTTCTTTATAATGAATTTTTAAGCGGATGGGTTATTTCTGCAACCAGCGATTGGATTTTTGTGTGGACGCTTATTTTCGCCGTTCCGTTGTTTTTGATTGGATGGAATTTATTTTTGAAAGTCAAATGGAAAGAGCTGTTTAAGCGTACATATAATAAAATCAAATATTTTTTCCGTGGGAAAAAGGCAGCTGTTACCAATCAGAAATTTAAGTATGTAAAGAAAAAATCCCATAAGAAAGTGCGTCCCGTTCCGCTGTATGCTTCGGCAAAAGCAATTGAAAAAAAGGCTGCCGAAACGTCGAATACGCAGCAGGCACCTGCTTATGCGTCGGGAGCGGCCGGCATGGGCACATCAAGTTCTCAAACAATGTCATCTGCCGGCAATACGGCCGGATTATTCGGCGCAGCTTCGGTACCGGGTGCTTCANNGGCCAAAACCGTTCCGTCCTTTTTGGATGACGAAGATTTTGCTAATATCCCGCTGGATGATATTAAAATGCCGGAACGTACGGCTTTGAACGAAGATATTCCCGCCCTTTTGATAAAAGCCGGTTATAAAGTTGTGGCCGATGTCGATATGGATGGCGTACATGTGGATTATGTCGCAATTGATTCAGTAAAAATTTTGCTGATGGTTTTGGATACGCAAAAGGGCGATTGGTTGGCTGATGAAGAACGCTTTAATAACGAAGACCCGCTGTGGTTTTCGGAAAGTTCGCACCGTACATCGCCCGTTTATATGGTAAGCTCTTTGGCCAAATCGTTTGGCGACAGATTGCATTCACATGGCGAGCGTGAGATAGAGGTCAAGCCCGTGTTGGTCGAAAAAGAAGGGAATATCATTAATGCCGAAGACATGATTTCAACTTGGGAAAAATCGGGTGTGCTTGTTTGCCGTACCGGCATTGGCGGACCCGATGAACTGCCCAGCGTAGAAAAAGGTGTTCCACATGCTGGCGAACCGGCGGATATGAGTATGGTCGAAATTATTAGAAGCGTATTTTAAAATTTGAAATTCGAGGTATGAAAAATGGCTTTTAGACGTGATGAAGCATATGAAGATCAAGGCAAATTTATTGCTTGGATCTTTTGGACGGTTATATGGTCGGTATTGGCGTTATATTTGCTTGCACTTTTAATGATGCCGATGCAACTGTGGGCACGGGAAGGCCTCGGTATTATCACGCTTGGTCAGGCGGTTGACTTTTGGAAAAAGGCTTTTGCCAGTGTTGTGTATTTAATGCAAACATATGGTCGGTGGTTTTCGACTTTTTCAAGTACCCCGACCGCGCATTGGTCTTTGTATTTGCCATTTATACCATTTATTGCGTTTTTCGCGATTTTCTTTATAGGCATTTTTACAAACCCTTATGAATATATGCCCAAAATTTTCGGTGGCGGACGCATGGCCGAATATGCCGATGTGAAGAAAATGGGTTTATTTAACGGTTTTGTAATTGTGCTCGGCCGTTTTAAAGGCAAGCTGTTAAAAATGCCCGAAACACTTTCTGCCTTGGTCGTGGCGCCTCCGGGAACCGGTAAAACCGTCGGTGTCGTAATCCCGACCATTTTGGAATCCCCCGGGATGAGCTTAATCGTTAATGACCCTAAGCCCGAATTATGCTATAATACGACGGGGTACCGCGCAACGCAAGGGCCGGTGTTCGTAATTAACTGGGGGGCCGAAGATGATCCCGAAAAAGGGATTTATTACCCGGCATGGAACCCGTTGTCGGCGAATTGTTTGCCGCCTCTTGGCAAAGAACGTGATACATATATTGAATCCATGGTCAATGTGTTGGTTGAAGAACCTAAAGGCGGTGCCGACCCTCACTGGTCCAAAACCGGCCGTAATGCGATGGTAGGGTTTTTGCAATTTATTTCCAGCAAATGCGAACGCGCCAGGGCAAATGATTATTTTGCTTCCCGTTTGATGGAGGGCGCTTTTGATAAAGAAGATGCCGCGGTGTTGGAAACATATTATGCCGAAATGGGTGATAACAGTGCACGCATTGCGTTGGACGCTCTTAAAAACGGCAAATTGACAATCGACAATTATGCGCCGGTCGGCACGTGGGAAGGTCTGCCCGAAATGTGGCACGGCAAGGAACCGTGTATTGCCATGATTTTGGATTGGTTAAACGATGCGCAAATGAAAATTGCCGCCGATATTAAACGCCGCGCGGACGAAGGCGACCAAATGGCGATGATGGCCGACCCAATGCGCGATTTGTTGGATATGGCCGTTAACGAATGTAACCGTTTCGGTTATGCCCGTCGTGCAATGATTGAACTTAACCAATTGGGCGCAACACCCGATAAGGAGCGTGGTTCAATTTTATCAACGGCTTTGACGGGTATCGGTATTTTCAAAAACTCGGCCGTGCGTGACAGAACGAAATTTTCCGATTTGACATTTAAGGATATTCGCGGTATGCGAGACCCGATTACCGGCGAAATGAAACCGATTGCCGTTTATTTGTCGGTAAACCAAGTCGATGCCAGAACCTTGAACGTTATTACCGGTATTTTTGTTGAATTGATGAGTTCGTATTTGATTTCCAATCCGCCGAATTTTGTCAATAACCATGGCGAAAAAGCGGGGCCGTTCCCGGTTTTGTTCGTGCTTGACGAGTTCCCGCAAATGCCCAAATTGGCCNNGGACGGGCCTGCCGTAGGTCGTGGGCAAAAAGTGTCCTATTTGTTAATCGGACAGGATTTGGGTCAGATTTCCGGCCAATACGGTAAAGACGATTTGGAAACGATTATTACGACAACAGCGGCCAAAGTTATTTTGGCTCAGAACAACGAACAAACGGCCGAACGTTTTTCCAAAATGATCGGGTCGAAAACGATTGAAGTTGCTTCGTCTTCGCGTACGGAAGGGTTTTCACAACAAACAAACCCGTTTGCGGCGAACATTTCGCGTTCTTTGCAAAGTTCAAATGTGGTGGGCGCATCCAGCATGATGAGTTTGGATATGTTAAAACAATATGTATTATACCAAGGGTTTTTAAATCGTCCGATTTTGGCGGATTCGCCGCGTTGGTATTTGGATAAAGGAATGAAGAAAAAATGTGCGTTGCCGACCGCGCCGTTTGTACCTTATTGGGTTGTGGCACAACGCGAAGAAACCGATATGCAAGCGCTTAAAACTTTAATGCAAGGCGAGTTGGCCGATTTTGAAGAATTGTTGGAAGAATAAAGCGGTTGTTTCGCCGGCATACGAATGTTAGGAAATTAAAATAACATGACTGAAGAACAAAATTTTATAGACGATGACTTTCGAAAAGAATTGGAAGCGTTTATACGTTCTCAAACGGCACCGCAAGAAGACATTCAAGAGCGCCCTCAGTCTTTTTGGGAAAAATTGTTTAATGAGATGAATTTTCCCGGCATGGATTTAATGGCGGTCAGTTATTTTAATTTAAANNATCGAACAACGCAGCGTGCTCAAAAAAACAACGCGCGACTTTTTAAAGTTGCTCGGCTACAGCTTTACCAATGATTTGCGTTCGGCAGGTGTGTCCGAAGAAGGCATTTTTTATATTAAAAAAGGCAAGTTGCCCGAAAATTACACCGTACATTTGAAGTATCCGCTGGATTACGGCGGCCGCATTGATTTTGATAATATGGTTCTCATTCAAAATCGCCCGTTTCATGATTTGATTCATGCCTATATTGACCAACAATTGTTGGGGCCGAACGGGTCGATACGTCCGCGTCAATTATTTGTGCCGGTACCGGTCGGGAAAATTTACGTACCATTTTCGGGTATTACCGGTTCGGGCGGCAAGAATAAACAAGACCGCAGTGTGTTGGCCGGATTTACGCAGAGCGCTTTGGCCGAAATAGCGATGAAAAATATGCCCGGCAGGTAAAAAATACTTCTGCCCGAGCAAGGGTTAAAGCCTTTTTTTAAGGGAATGAGTAAAGGATTAATAAGCAAAAATGACGACGTCACTGTTAAAATCGATTCTAAAAAAAATGTATCACGATTATGCCATTGTGTTCCCGGGGCTTGACCCAATGGAAGCGCAAAAAGCCTCCGTCGTTTTGATGAAATCAAATGTACCCAAAATTCCGAGCGATTATGTTCAATTTTTATCCATGACAGATGGGTTGTCATGGAACGGTTTGACTTTGTTTTCTTTGAACGACCATGAACGGGAACAAGGTGCTTTTGTCCATCCCGGCATCATGCAACAATTTGGCATGTATGTGTCAAATCCGCTGTTGGAAAAAAAATTGGTTTTGGGGATGGCGCCGGAAGAATTAATTGTTTTTTATCCTGCTCAAAACGAATATCAAATTTTGGATAGATATACTTACGGCGTTATCATAAAATTACCACGTTTTTATGATGTACTTTATTTTTATGCTGGGTGTTTGATGGAAACGGCTGAGTAGGTTTGTGGCGAATTTATAATTTTTCTTGTGAGCAAATTTGTTTAATTTGAAAAAGTTCAAAAATACTATATTTTTATTTGTCGGTTTGTTTTTTATTGTAATGGGTTTGAAAATTTGGCCGAATTATGAAAAAAATGAACCTGTCATGTGTTACAAACGCCAAGAAAGGATTATTCCTTTTAAGGTAATTGGTGTCCTTCAAACGCAGAATAATATCAATTTACATGACGATAAGGTTGAAATGACTCTTATCTATCCGGATATTAAACCCGAAGATTTTTATAAGAATTTCGAACTGATTACCTTTATTAAATCAAATGGGAAAATCCCAACAGCTGATTTTTCAAAAATAGTAATTGGTATTGTTTTGTATAACACACCGAATAATGTTTTGGGTGTGGATGTCAAACAAGTTTATGAATTGATTAAATATCCGGATTGTTTTGATTGTTATGATAAGTGCAATAAAATTTTGGTTGGTATTGATATGGCGGTTGAAACGGGCGTTGATGAAAATTTGTTTCCTACGACCGTTATTCTAATTCAAATTGACCCGCCAAAGGAATGGAATAGAAAAAACATATCGATTCATCTGAATAACTATAAATCAGATAAATTATGGGACGATTTTTTAAAAGGAGTTTATAAGTAAACACCTTATTTACTTTTCCCCCTAATCGGGATAATGGATATGGCCGCCGCAAACAGGTTCGCTGACCCCCGTTGTTGAAGGAAAAGAAATCGGCAATCCGAACAGTGAACGAACGGCTAAGAAGGCATATCCTTGAGAAGACAAAGCATTTTTATCCCACCCGAATTCGTTAGCCGTTTCAACGCGCACAGGGTTCAACGCACTTTTGATTTTAAGTACTAATGTGGGGTTGAGTGAACCGCCGCCCGATAAAATCCATAGGACCGGTTTAGAGGGCAAAAAGTGTTGCGCTGTGACCAATGCATCAGCAATGAAGGCCGTTAAAGTTGCCGCACCATCGGCAGGGGAAGAACCGTCGACTTGGTCCAATAAATCATTAAATTCGTTCCTGTCGGCAGTTTTTGGCGGCGTTTGCATTAAATAAGGGTGTTTCATCAAACGTTTTAACAAGTTCGTATCTACATTCCCTTTGGCACCCAATAAGCCATCATAATCCATTTCTTGGTTGTATTTTTTTTGTACCCACGTGTCTAATAAAATGTTGCCGGGGCCTACGTCAAAGGACATCAATTCGCCCACTGT
>DLOI01000083.1:14078-17757 GCA_002477185.1 Alphaproteobacteria bacterium UBA7488
GGACAATGGGCCACCTTTGCCGCCGGCCGCCAAATCCGATTGGATAAAACGATTGACAACAGGGCATTTAAAAGTATCGGCAATTAAGTTGGCATTCATTAACGTGATGTTCACTTTATGCACCGGATTGTGGTAAACCGTTTGGCCCGATAGGCCGATAATATCTATTTTCGGGTAGATTTTTTTGGATAGTGCGATAATTTCCTTAATCGCTTCAATAGCATGGATGGTAATTTGTTCTTCCAGGGATTTTAACAAATTCGTACTGACAAAATCTTCTTCCTTGCGCAATGAAGCCAACTGTTCACGCAATTCTTCAGGATAGCCGCGCGAAATGCAAATTGGTTCATCAAAAACATCGATGCCGTCGGTTGTCATGACGCATACGTCCACACCCGAAAAAGCAGCATCCGAGTAAACGCCGATGGCAATTTTTTTTGTTAATTGCATTTGCCTTCTCCAAATGGGCATGGCAGTTTTTCTTGAGCTGTTTCGATACGATTTTGTAGTTCGGTTAAAAATTCACGTTTTTGCAATCCGGCTTCAATCGGTTTTAAAAATTCAACTGTTACCGTGCCGGGATATTTCATCATTTTGTTTTTCGGCCACACGTAACCTGTATTGAGTGCAACGGGTACAACGGGTACTTTGCATTGTTCATATAACAGAGCAATGCCTGGCGCGTATGGTTTCTTTTCGCCCGGCTTTGTACGCGTCCCTTCGGGGAAAATAATCAAATTCATGCCTTGTTGCAAATTTTTTTGTACACCGCTTAGCATTTTGCGCATAGTTTTGGCACCGCCGCTGCGGTCAATCGGAATNNATGCGCAAAGCGTAAAGTCCGGCAATAGGTATCCACATCAATTCACGTTTTAATACAACGAATAAATCCGGAATAATGGCGTGAAATAAAAGTGTTTCCATCGCGGATTGGTGTTTCGAAGCGATGATATAGCCATTTTTTTGCGGTAGGTTTTCAAGGCCTTTAAAGTTAATTTTAATACCGACTATCCATTTGAGCAATAGCGGTGTCAAAGTTGTCCAAACAACCGGTACCCATAAAACGATTTTGCGCGGAAATAATAACAGTGGCAATGCTCCGACAAATAAAACAGCTGATACCAAATAAAAAACAATTGTAAATAAGATTGAATGGGTTAATCCCCAAGCCTTTTTCATAAAAACATCCTTTCTAGGAAATAATCTTTCAGGTGGACAAATAAATACTTATGGTATTCGATAAATAACAACCAAGCGTATCTGGTGTATATCCAATCGACCGAATTGTCAAATGATTTCGGAAAAACCGGATACGGGACGACTTTTAAATACGGAATATGGCGATGGATTTCATAACGGCTGCGCGGCATATGGTAAAAGCTGGTGACCAGCAAAATCGAACGGACATTTTTGCCGCGAATCCATCCGGCTGTTTCGCGTGCATTTTGAACAGTGTTGTCAGCCAAATATCCCAACGTTACTTTGTCATGCACGGTAGGGTCGATAATACTTAAAATCTCCTTAGGAGCGACTTTTTTATTCACGCCAGATATCAATAAAGAATCGGCTTTGTTTTCTTTTAACAAAGCGGCGGCTGTGTCGATTCGGTCATTTCCGCCTGTTAATACGACGATTGCATCGGTGCGTTCATCGGGCGTAAATTTAAAGCTGATAGCATATAAAACGAACAGGCAAAAACCCAGTGCCCAACCCAACAGCCCCAAAAGAATCGTATATAAAAATAAATGACGGGCGACTTTTTTAACCTTTTTCATCGATTAAACCTTTATCATTTACAAAACTCTTTTCAGCGTCGATAAAACGGTTTGAAGTGTTGTTAAAAAAGACAGGCAACTGAAAAAAACGGGCGTCAGGTATAAAACAATCCATTGCATCCGTGTAAAAGGGATTGAAAAATCGGCGGCAATAGAACCAAAGAAATATGAAATGCCCAAAATGACGGGCAGGGCGACCAACAATCCGAATATGCCACCCATGCCCGTTAATTTAAAACTGCGAATAGCGTATTGGATAGCGATGTAAAAATCATTTGCCCCCATCATATGTACCAAATTAATGACGGGACGGTGGACGGCCAAGCTTGTCCTCGTCGAATAAATAACGGTAAAAGCCGTTGTGAAAATCAATAACAGCAAAATGAAACTTGTCAATTTTATCATGCCGTTTGCCATTTTTATTAAGTTGGCAAGCCAAATGCGGTGGCTGTCCAAAACGGCGGACGGCACTTGGTCGGCCAATTCCGTGATAATTGGTTCCAATTGCGGCGGATTTTGCGTATCAATCGTCACGTCAATCAGTTTTGGCAACGGCAGAGAGGTCAAATCGGCCTCATCCCCCATCCATGGTTCCATGAGTTGTGCCATTTGTTCGTCGGATAAAACGGTTGCCCCCAAAATGCCGGGCGAAGAACGCAACAGAGTTAAGGTTGTTTCGATTTCATCGGTAAGTTGTTTGGCTCTGGAATGGCCCTTTTCATCCACGGTCGGGATTTGCACGGTCAAGNNTTCCACTGGGTTAAAAAGCTGTATGCCGACATCCCGCCAGCCAATGTCAACACGGCCAAAAAGACCATCAGCATGCTGACCCACGGCAAAAAGAAGCGCGAAGAATCTTGGGCAAAAGGAATATCGGCGCGTTTAGTCATTCTTATCCCCCTTATTAAACAATTTTGTGGCCATGTTATCTTGTTTGACGGTTGAATCGATAATTTGCAAGCGGCCGTGTTCCAAATGCAACCTTGGGAAACCGAAATGTTTGATAAGCGCTTGGTTGTGCGTTGCAATGACAAGCGTTGTGCCGAGTTTGTTCAATTCCAAGAACAAATGCAACAACCGTTTAGCCATCGCATCATCCACGTTGCCGGTCGGTTCGTCGGCCAACAAAATGCGAGGGCGGTTGATGACCGCTCGGGCAATCGCAATACGCTGTTTTTCACCGCCCGACAATTCAGGTGGAAAAGCGCGCATTTGTTTTTCCAATCCGACCCAAGAAAGCATCTCGCTGACGTGGCGCTTGATATCGCTTTCTTTTGCGCCCGCAATACGCAATGGCAATGCTACGTTGTCAAACGCGTTGAGGTGGTTAAGCAACCGATAATCTTGAAACACAACGCCGATTTGGCGGCGCATGCGCGCTTTAGCCGACCGTGACAAGGTGTCCAGCGGATAGCCGAACAAGCGCACGCGCCCTTTGGACGGCATACGGTCAAGATATAACATGGACAACAGCGAGCTTTTGCCGGCGCCGCTTTCGCCCGTCATGAAATGAAAAGACCCCGGTTCCAACGAAAAGTTAATGTCCCGTAAAATTTCGGGCCCGTTTGCGTATTTAAGCGCTACCCCGTTAAAATCGGCTATTGATGATGACAACTTTGGTTTTTGCGTCACAATTAATCCTTTTAACTTGTCTTTTTGTAGTTGTAACTTTTTTTTAATTCATATATATTATATCTACACTATTTTTTTTAAAAGGGAAAGACAAATGTTAATTATATGTCCAAATTGTTTTGCAAAATTCGAAGTCAACGACCGATTGCTTAAAAAAAATATTCAAAAGTTTGCCTGTTCAAATTGCGGCGAACGCTTTGAAGAAAATTTAGAGGCTTTAAGGGCGGATGAAACCGAACCGTTTAATACCGGTGCAGTGGCTGCCGCGTCTG
>DLOI01000020.1:0-592 GCA_002477185.1 Alphaproteobacteria bacterium UBA7488
GGCAAAATCCGTCCAAGGAATTCGCTCTTCAACCGTGTCGGCCAGTGTTTTACAAGGCCATGCGCATGCTTATTTTTATTTGGATGAAGCCGCAAGCGCTGAATTAAAATAAAACAAGATTATCGGAAAAAATCCAAAAATGTAACGCGGCGGCATTTTGCGTATACTTTAAATCCACCCGAATATTCGGCCGAATGCAGCCTAAAAACTATTCTGCATGGTTCAACACAAAATCCAACCGCTCTTCTATCAATAAACCCGTCGGATAATCTTTATCCACCGTTCTTAAAATTTTCTTAAGCCCTTTGCGGTTAGCAATTTGAATGGCAAGGCCCGGCCGTGCGTTGAGTTCAAGCATCATCGGACCGCGCTCTTTATCCAACACAATGTCGGCGCCCAAATACCCGAGCCCCGTCATTTCATAGCCTTTAACGGCGATTTGTAAATGCTCGCGCCAATCGGGCACTTGAATATCCATCAAATCCGCCCCCGTATCGGGGTGTTTGAATATCGGTCGGTTATGTTGTACGGCCGCAACCGCACGCCCCGTTTGGATGTCAATTCCGACACCGACGGCGCCTTGGTGCAAATT
>DLOI01000020.1:613-831 GCA_002477185.1 Alphaproteobacteria bacterium UBA7488
ATGACGGGAAACCCTTTATAAACAATGACGCGCACATCGGGCACGCCTTGGAAACTGTAATCCTTAAATATATCGCTGAAATGCACGACCTCTTCAAACAAAACCGTATCGTATTGCCCTCCCAAAGAATACAGGCCGCTTGTCGTATTGGAAATATGTTGGTATACATCCCGAAAAGTCAATTCTTTATTGGAAGCCGTAATGAATTTATCGGGTGA
>DLOI01000020.1:867-1919 GCA_002477185.1 Alphaproteobacteria bacterium UBA7488
ATGACGACAAAATCTTGATGCGAGCCGATAATTTTTAAAAAGTCTTTCACTTCGTGTTGCGCATCGATTGTGCCGATTAAATGCGGCGTTTGAATGCCAAATTCGGCGGCAAGGGTTTTTGTTTGGCTTTTATCATCAACCAACGGATATAAACGGCGTTTGTTTAAGCGGGCAATGATTTCATGGTTACGGCAATTCATCGACAGTACGCCGGCATGGCGCAATTGCCTGGGCGAAGCAAGCCACTTAAAAAACGTCATTTTGAAATCCTTTTTTCCGGTTTTTTAGCATTCACAAGCGGGGCAAAACGCATGAGTTCAGTCAAACGGTAACCTGTATAAGTTCCAAGCAACATCACAATACATAAAATAACCAAGTTCAGCTCATTAAAGGCAAACATGATGTGGCGGATAGATTCGTTGGCAATCACAAAATAAACGATAATGCCGACCAAAACGGTATAGAACATTTCTTTAAGCGCGTTTTTAGTCCCCTCTTCTTCCCACGTAATTGAGGCCCGTTCAATAATCCACGCCATAATGATAATCGGGAAAAACAATGCCGATGAAGCGATATTAATTTTGGCATCGTATCCCAAAACGGTAAAGAATTGAATAATCAAAATCACAAAAATCACAACAGCCGAAATGCGTGGCACCAACAACAAATTAAAGCGTGACAACAATGTACGGATAAGCAACCCGACACCGATAATAATGCCAAAGCATATCAAACCGGCAGCAAATCCCGTTTGGATAAGAGCCATTGAAATCAACATTGGCGTAAACGTACCCATTGTTTTAAGCCCTACGATGTTGCGCATAATGACGACGACCAAAATGGCCAACGGGAAAATCATCAGCCATTTCAGCGCATTTTGTTGGCTGACGGGCAAATTGTAAATCGAAAATTCATAATTGAATATTTTTAAGTTTTGCAAACCCTTTGACCGATGCTTAGCCATCGAAAAGGCCGAACGGATGGATTTTAACACCGAAAATTTAACGGCCGAATCAACGCCGCCTTAAACATCAATTAAAGAGTTCCCTTCG
>DLOI01000020.1:1952-2818 GCA_002477185.1 Alphaproteobacteria bacterium UBA7488
ATACACTTGCCAAACGCCCTTTTCAAAAACTTCCAGTAATATATCGGCCGAAAACGTTTTCTTTTCTTCCACCAATTTAATACCGCGAACGATACGGGACGGGATTTTTTCCAACGCGAGTAAGCGGTGCAAAACCAAAGCCGTTTCTTTGGGCGATTTACGTTCGGGCAAAAAAGTTTGAACAATGGCTTCGGGTTGCGGTTGGTTCAACAGAGCAATCAACTGTTGCGGCCTTGTCCCGTCATATTTTTTTGACGTTTCCAACAGCTGGTTTGCAATTTCCAACTCTTGTTCCGACAACGGGACATCCGGCACTTTGGGCACCGATACCTTTTGAGGTTTTTGTACAGGGTTTGTGTTTTTATACAACAATACTCGGTAATAAATGTCCTGTGCCTTCTCCGGAGTCTTGGGGTCAGAAGTAATCAAAACCCGATTGGCCGTCGTTTTAACGTCATAACCCGGTGCCACAACGTCTTCACCCAAAATTTTATAATCGTCATTTGTCGTCGGACGCGCAATGGAAATTTTGACGGGTTCATCGGTCGGTGTAAAATTCACGTGCCCTTCAATCGTCCAAATATCTGTCAGGCTGCGCGCATTCGTTGAAAATCCCCAATATTTGATTTTGTAATTAATGCTGTAAGCGGCAAACAAAACCGATGCGATTAAACACATAAATAAAAAGATACGAACGGATTTCATCTTTTTTATTAAGGCAGTCACTCTTTTTTTGGACATAGCGCCATCAACCTTTCAACCCTATGGCATTATAACTTTTATGGCAGTGTGCGCGTCCGACGACAAATGACGATTATAAAATTTTGGGTGAAGACGTTGTGGCACCGGGTTATGACGTTAAAACG
>DLOI01000082.1:0-1202 GCA_002477185.1 Alphaproteobacteria bacterium UBA7488
GGCAAAATGTTCGTGGCGCTTTTTAAACGCATGCAATTGGTCAAGCAAGCTTGTCGTATTAAGCACAAACCAAGGCTTAGTCAAATAATTTTTAATCGAAATGTTTTTGCCGTTCGTGTAATACGTGTTCATCATTTTTAAAAGCGCTTTGGAATGCAAAATGCCGATAATGTTTTCACGTTTGCCGAGCCACAACGGAATGCGGCTATATGGCGAACGGCTGACAAAATTAATAATTTCTTCGGTCGGCAACGCGGCGTTTAAGGATACCATTTGGCTGCGGTGTACCATAATATCGTCCACGTCAACTTCGCTTAAATCCAAAACGGATTTTAACATATACCTTTCCTGATTCATCATATCGCCTTGCGGCATGGATATGGCACCGCGGATTTCGGCTTTAACCTCTGCTTCGCTGACAATTTGCGTGGATTTCATTTTAAACAGTTTCATAACAAGGCCGGCAATCCAATTAAGGGCTACCACAAACGGGCGCAAGATAATGACAAAAAAGCTTAAAAGCGGTGTCACAAATAACGCAAATCCGTTCGGGTTCATCATCGCATAGGTTTTGGGCATAATTTCGGAAAAGATTAACACAATGGTCGTAACGCCGAATGTGGCGACCAAAACCCCGTATGCTTCGCCGAAAAATTGAATGCATAAAGCAGTCGAAATGGCCGTAATGGCAATATTTACGATATTGTTGCCGAACAATAAAGTACTGATAACCGATGACGGATTTTTTTTAAGTTCATTTAACCGTTTGGCACGTACATTGCCTTGTTTTTCCTTTTCATGCAACAAAGCGTTTGATGAAGCCGTCACGGCCGTTTCGGTTCCCGAAAAGAAAAATGACAGACATAACAAAATAAACAGCAAAATATAGGAAACCATTTAAAAATTATCCTTTTTTATGAAAATATTTATGGGGATGGAATTCATTCGGCACCGTCTCAACAATACCGCGCTCATGCAAAAGCCCCAACAACCGTTCCACCGTTTTATAGGGATGCTCTTGAAAAGATTCCACCATAATATCAGCCTTTTCATACAGTGGGTAACATTCGCTGACAAGCCTCTCAATAGCCTTTTGATTGTCCGCAGCGGGGACAAGCGGCCTGTGCGTGCGCCCTTGCGTGCGTTTTGAAATAACATCGGGGCCGGCCTTAATCCATACCGAAATGGCGTATTCTTTGGCC
>DLOI01000082.1:1233-5015 GCA_002477185.1 Alphaproteobacteria bacterium UBA7488
TGATAGAACACATGGTTTGCCTTTAAGCAAGCGCGCCATAATTTTTTCTTCGCCGACACGGAATTCATGTTCGCCATACCTGGCAAATAAATCCGAAATGGTAAAACCCGTGATTTTTTCGATTTCTTTATCGCTGTCCATAAACGGCAAATTGAGCCGTTTGGCCAAAATCCGCCCCAGGGAAGTTTTACCCACTCCCATCATGCCGACCAGCAGTATAATTTTTGACTCTTTTAACTTATGGTTCATCGTTGTTTCTTGACAAAAAAAATGTTACATTGTAATGTAGTCAATCATAACAGTTATTTAGGCATCTGTCTAGTGGAAGGGAAGAAAAAAATGCGTTATGGGAAAGAAAAAAAACATTATTTGTTAAAAATCGTTTTGGCATTGGCGGTTTTATTTTTGATTTTTGTGGCCGTCTATGACTTTAAACCAACCGTTACAACCGTTGAAAAGACTGTTTCCTATGGGACAAATTTGTAAAGCCTTTTGCTTGATTATCATTACTTTCGGGATGATTGCGGCTCCTCGCCTTGTTTTTGCCATGCCGCAAATTGAACCGGTTAAAATGGAAAAATTGGATGAATTATCCATTAACACGCTGGGACTTAAACAAATCCTGCCCGGCACGATTTGGATTCATTCCAACCCGAAAAAGGTTTCGGATTTAATCGAAAAAACATCCAAATTACCTTTATCGCCTGCCATGCGCGATAAAGTGTTAGCACTGATGACAACCGACACGGGCGGCGTTTATTGGGAAAATAACCCCTATGCCCCCGACCGCTTTTTAATGACACGATTGAATGCGTTATTGGAACTGGGCGCATTTACACAAGTTGTGGATTTAATCAACCAAATTCCCCAAAGCAAATTGGCCCCGAAATTCATTCGATTAAAGGCCATGGCACTTGTATTAGCCGGCCGCACCAAAGAAGCTTGCACCCTTGTTGATGCCCCGGCACTCGCGCGCCAAAGCGATGAGATGCGTTTGACCTGCCTGATGGAGGACGGCGATATGACAAAGGCCAAGCTGGCGTTTGCCGTTTATAAAGAGGACGGCGGCACGGACAAAACCTTGATTGCCTTAGCCAACCGTGTTTTTGAAGAAACGAAAGACAAATTGCCGCCCATTAAAGTTTATACGCCGTGGCACGTGGCTTTTTTGGCGGCACTCGNNAAAATGCCCGATGTATCGGATCAGCCATTATGGCTTAAAAAAGCGTTATCTACCCGCAAAAACGTGCCGATAGCCAAAAGAATAGAATTTGCCGAACACACGGGTGTATCTTGGCGTGATTTGGACATTTTATATACATCCGTTTTCCCCGGCACTCCGGCGGCAAACTCATCTATTAAGCGCGCATTGCTCTATCAGAAAATGAAAACAGCCCCCACGCCAGAAGAACAAGCCAAGGCGGCAAACGATTTTTTAAATGCGGCGCGCGATGATAAACTATTCCTAGCCTTGGCACCGATGGCCGAAGAGGTTTTGTGTACACTCAAACCATCGACCGAAAATGCTTATTTAGCCTTTAATGCCGTACAGGTTTTCGCGTTGACCGACAATTTGTCCATGGGACATCCGTGGTATGAACTGTTGCGTAACAGCCCCGATAAAAATCGTCAATTCGAAGCCTTTTTACTGTCACCCGTCATGAATAAAATGGGTGCAGGTTTGCCAGGATACATTGATGCGGCACTTGAAAAATGTTTGAAGGATTCATCGCCCTATTGCCCACAATTTGTACAAATGATACCAAATTATTTTCCGATTGAAAATACCGACTTATTATTGACTTTGTCGGATAAAGTCAAAAGCTCGTCTGCACCATTTAAACAAATGGCGCTTGGGAAAATGATTAAAGATGGCAAAACGGCCGAAGCGATGTTGTGGGCCATTGCCGAACTTAGTATGTCACAAAATTATGAAAAGGGGATTTTACAGGCTTTAAGCGCTATTTTGCCGCAGTATTTATCCCGTTCGATTATTATTGAACAAATGGTGTATGAATGAATGATGATAAAAACAAACACCGTGGCATCCCTTTCCAAAAATATATAGATGCATTTTTGGATGTGATGGTGGCCGAACGTGGGGCTTCGGTGCGCACCATTGCGGCATATGGGAAAGATTTAACCGATTTGAACGGCTTTTTATCGGCGCGCGGCATTGACCTTAGAAAAGCAACGCGTACGGATTTGGAAGAATACCTGCACAGCATTGTAAAAGCGGGATTATCGGCCAAAACGCAAGGGCGGCGATTGTCCGCACTGCGCGAATTTTATCGTTATTTATATTCGGAAGATTTAATTAAAAAAAATCCGGCCGATTATTTACAATCCCCGAAAATCGGGCAATCGTTGCCGAAATATCTGACCGAAGACGAGGTCAAACGTTTGATTGACAAGGCCGATGAAAATGACGTTCGCATGAAAACCATGTTGGAAGTTTTATACGCTTCGGGCATGCGGGTCAGTGAATTGGTCGGGCTAACCGTTTTGGCTGTGACTAAAGACAACAAAACCATCACCATTACCGGCAAAGGCAATAAAGAACGCATTGTGCCACTGAATGAACCGGCGGCAGTGGCATTAGAGGATTGGATATCACTTCATCGTGATAACTCTTTAAATAAAGGGCGCGAATCCAAATGGTTGTTCCCCTCGTGGGGCAAAGAGGGGCATCTAACACGTGATGGATTTTTCAAAGCGCTCAAAAAAATTGCCTTGGCGGCCGATATTGACCCCGAACGTGTTTCGCCGCATGTGTTGAGGCACTCGTTCGCATCGCATTTGGTTGCACATGATGCCGATTTGCGCTCAGTGCAAAAGATGTTGGGGCATGCCGATATCGCCACAACACAAATTTATACGCATATTTTACAAGACCGTTTAAAAAAGACAGTTGAAAATTCTCATCCTTTAGCGTATAGTGCCACTAAAGGAAAATTCGGATGAAAATTTTAGACCGTTATATTTTAAAACAACTTGCCATAGGATTTGCGCTTGTCTTGGTCAGCATGACAGTGCTGGTATGGTTGACTCAATCGCTTCGCATGGTCGACATGATTGTGACAAAGGGCGTGTCGGTGGCCATTTTTTTAAAAATGACGTTTTTGGTCTTGCCCAACTTCGTTCAAATCCTTTCACCGTTGGCTCTGTTCGCCGTCGTGCTGTTTGTTTTTTCGCGTATGCAATCAGATAAAGAATTGATGGTTATGCAAGCCGAGGGGATGAGCAACTCTCAAATCATGCGTGCGCCGTTGATATTTGCTTTTATTTTAACGGTTTTAGGGTATTTTTTAACACTCTCGCTTGTCCCATATTCAAACACGCAAATGCGCGAAATGAAATGGCAGATTAAAAACAACCTGTCCCATTTGATGTTACAAGAGGGTCAGTTTAATTCTTTTAAAAACGGTTTGACGATTTATATCAAGGAACGTTTGCCCGACGGATTGATTAAAGGCATCATTGTATATGACGCCAAAAATCCCGAAAAAACAGCCGTTTTGGTAGCTGAACAAGGCACCGTGTTTCAAGACGACGGCCAAACGCAAGTCGTTTTTGAAAAAGGAGTCCGTCAGGAAATCACCAAAGAAACTAACCAATTTTCCATTCTGAAGTTTGAAAAATACACGATGTTTTTTGATGAAAAAAACGAAAATGAACATCGTAATACGGATGTCAAAGAACATTCGCTCGGCTTTTTGTTAGGTGCGACGCCCAATGACGACATAACACCGCCGACTTATCGTAAATTTAAGGTTGAAGCG
>DLOI01000082.1:5021-5480 GCA_002477185.1 Alphaproteobacteria bacterium UBA7488
CCGATTTACAATTTTACCTTTGTCTTTTTGGCCATGTTCGGCGTTCTGGCCGGCTACTACAATCGCCGTGGGCAAGTCGGACAAATCAATTTTGTCGTCGGCGTGGCGTTGGTTGTCCAATCGCTCGCATTGGCTTTTGAAAATATGGCATCGAAAAATTTGATGTTCTTGCCGCTTATGTTTATCAATGTCTTTTTGCCGATTATCGCCGTGTATTTTGCTTTGTTGCGAGGGAAAAAATTCAAATTGTCGTTGTTTAAAACAGCCCTGTTTTTCGGCATCATTATTTTATCTTTCGGGGCCGGCGCGTTCCCGAAAATGGAATTGGATTTGCCCGATAAAAATGCGCCTGTGGATTTTGAAGCCGATGCGATTGAATACAGCAAAAACAACGAAACTCTTACAGCTATCGGCAATGTTGTCGTCACGCAAAACGATATGACATTAAGGACACAAAGA
>DLOI01000082.1:5543-8682 GCA_002477185.1 Alphaproteobacteria bacterium UBA7488
CGGCCGACGACATGATTTTAACCGACCATATGAAAAACGCGGTTGCCAAACAAATGACAATGCAAATATACGACGGCACATATATTACGGCATCGAAAATGAAACGCACGGACAACGGCACCGTTTTGTATTTGCGCAATTTGACTTATACGCCATGCGACCGCTGCGAAGGCCAAGCTCCTTTATGGCAATTGCGCGCCAAAGCGATGAAACATGATGCGAATGAAAAAGTTATGAGCTATCGCCACACGTTTTTAGAAGTGAAAGATGTACCGATTTTTTATTTCCCCTATGTACAAATGCCGGATTTTTCCGTTAAACGCAAAACGGGATTTTTATCTCCCAGCTTGCAACATGGCCGCACAATGGGCAGCGGCATTTCCACGCCGTTTTTTTGGGACATAGCACCAAACCAAAACTTTACTTTTACGCCGACATTTACACCGACTCACTTCCCGCTGGGTGTTGCCGATTACCAAGCCATTTATGATAAAGGCTATATGAATTTCCAAGCCAGCGGCACAAAAGACGATGATGAAAATACAAATTTCCAAGGCCATGTTAAGGCGGATTTTCAATACTATATCAATAATGAATGGCGTGCATCGGGCGAAATTTTCCGCTCATCCAGCGATACGTATTTCCGTAAATACAAAATCCCGAAAATTGACGAAAACCAATCGGTATTAACGTCTCATTTAACAGCCGAACGGTTCGGAACGCAAAACTATTTTAACATGCGAGCCCTATCATTTCAAAGCTTGCAAGCTGCCGTATCGGGCAAAAGCATTCCATATGTCATACCGACCGGGCATTTTGAATATCAAACCGACCCACTTTCAAACGGTTTATATGCTTTTTCCGAAGTTGACGGCGCCATTATCCACAACCGCGAACGTTTTAAATCCGACCGCATTTCCGTCACACAAGGGGTGAGATTACCTTATATTACAAGTTACGGTGCCGTCTTTGACTTTATCGGCACGGTGCGTGCAGACGGATACAATATTGATACGGGGCGTTACGGATATGAACGCCAAGGCATTGATTCCACTTATACCACCGGCCGCGTTTATCCGGTCGCATCGTTAGAGGCCAGTTACCCGTTGGCAACAACGACAAAACATACAACACAGGTTTTACGCCCCGTCGTTATGGCGGTTGTCGCACCTGATGACAACATGAATGCCGATAAAATTCCCGACACGGATTCTTTGGCATTTGATTTTGACGATACCAATTTATTTTCACGAAACCGATATGCCGGTTATGACCGCGTCGAAACGGGCACACGGTTTAATTATGGTGCCGAATGGTCGGTTTTCACAAATACGAATGCCGCTTTTTCGGCATTGTTCGGGCAATCATACCGTTTAAAAGAAGATAAATATATGAATGATTTAATGGGCGAAGACAAAAACTTTTCCGATTATGTCGGACGCGTATCTGTCGACTACAAATACATGTCACTTGCGTATCGTTTCCGTTTGGCTGAAGATAATTTATCGTTTAAAAAGAATGAAATTACGTTATCGGGCGGCGGTGACCCATTGCGTTTGGGCATTGATTATGTCTATTTAAAGAATACAACCTTGGGCGATACATTTTATCCGTCCAGAGAAGAAATTTTGGTCTTCGGTTCGTCACGTTTGACAAAACAATGGTCGGTCACCGGATTTTACCGTTATGATTTAGCGGCAGATGGGGGACCTATTGAATCGGGTGCAACACTTCGGTATGATAACGAATGTACGGCCATATTATTTGATTTGAGCAAAGAATTTACCAGAGACCGCGATTATAAAGGCGGCACATCGTTTATGGTTAAATTCGTGCTGAAAACGTTAGGAGGAATGTAATGGGAAAATTAGCTGTGTTTTTATGGGTCTTTTTGTGTGCAAGTGCCGTTTGGGCAGGACAAATTGTTGCCATTGTCGGCGACACGCCTATATCCAGCTATGACGTCGACCAACGCATTGCACTGCTTAAAACGCAACAGGCCGGATTTGGCAGCAATCAATCTCAAAAGCAAATCAAAAAGAATGTATTGGATATGCTGGTCAATGAAAAAATTAAAATGCAAGCGGCTCAAAAACAAAATATAAACGTTACCGATGAAGATGTCAAAAACGCCGTAGCACGTTTGGAAAGTCAAAACGGGCTAAAAAGGGGCGAACTTGAAAAAGCCTTGAAAGAAAAAGGCATCCAAAAAAATGCTTTGGAATCACAAATACGCGCCGATTTGATGTGGTTGCAAATTTTACAACAACATAAGGGCGATATTTCCCCCGTTACCGATAAAGACATACAAATTCGCAAAGAAAAAATGACTCGCGAATTGGAAAAACCGGGCTTTTTAGTGGCGGAAATTTTATTGCCCCCCGATGAGGATGCAAACAAAGTTTTTCAAGAAATTACACAAGGCGGCGATTTTGCCGAGGTAGCCGAAAAATATTCAATTGCCAAATCCGTGGATAATAAAGGTTATGTCGGTTGGATCAGTACGGGCCATTATCCTTCGACAGTCGATGCGATTTTATTACAAATGAAGGGTGGGCAGTTGTCGCGCCCGATAAAAGTGCAAAACGGCACATTGCTTATTTTAATGTTGGATAAAAAAGAACCCGCCAAAAACGGCAAAGTCGAGGTGTGGGAGTTGGCACAAATGGCAACCCCCAAAGAAAACACGGTCAAAGTCATGCCGCAAATTTTGTCTCTTACCACATGCGCGGATTTTATGAAAACTGCTCAGGAAGTCGGCATTATGGAATCAATCAAACAAGGTTTAATCAGTCCGTCCCAACTGCCCGAAGAATTACGCCGTGCCTTAAAAGACCAACAAGAATCAACGGCAATGGGTCCCGTTCAAACACCGGACGGCGATTTGTTTTTCATGCGCTGTTCAACAAAATACGAAAGCATACTGCCGACGGATGAAGCCATCAAAGGGCAATTGGAAATGGAAAAAATGGAAGACATTTCCGAAAAATTGCTGATGCGTTTAAAACGCCATGCGGTGGTTGAATATAAATAAAGGAAAGCGTTATGGAAACAGTAATCATTGACGGGAAAAAATTAGCCGCAGACATTCAGTCAGACATTAAAACCCAAGTTCAAAAATGCGAACGCGCGCCGGCTC
>DLOI01000082.1:8711-10358 GCA_002477185.1 Alphaproteobacteria bacterium UBA7488
CTCATTTATGTGAGAAATAAGAAAAAACAAGCCGAAGCCGTCGGTATTAACACCCCCGTCTTTCATTTATCACCCGTCATCACGACAGATGCGTTAATCGCCTTTGTCAAAGAATTAAACGAAAACGAACAAATTGACGGGATTTTGGTGCAAATGCCTTTGCCCGCCCATATTGATTCCGATGCCGTATTGGAAGCCATCCATCCCGATAAAGATGCCGACGGTTTAACAACGGCGAATTTGGGTCGTCTGTTCGTTGGCAAACCTGCGCTCAACCCGTGTACACCGATGGCGTGTATGGAACTCATTCGAACGGTTCAAAAGGATTTAAGCGGTTTAAATGCCGTTGTAGTCGGTCGGTCCAGATTGGTCGGCAAACCCGTTGCACAGTTATTGTTGGATGCTAATTGTACAGTGACACAAGCACATTCCAGGACAAAAAACTTGGCCGATATTTGCAAAACGGCCGACATTTTAATCGTGGCCGCCGGACAACCCGATTTAATTAAAAAATCCTTTGTTAAAGAAGGTGCCATCATCATTGATGTCGGCATTAACCGCAAAGATGACGGTAAAATTGTCGGCGATGTAGATTTTAACCAAATGCAAGGTATTGCCAAGGCCGTGACGCCTGTTCCGGGCGGTGTCGGACCGATGACAATTACCATGCTGCTTAAAAACACATTACAAATTTATTTAAATTTGCGTAAAAAATAATATCCAATAAAAACGTGCATCAATATATGATAAAATTCTTATAGAAATCATAATAACAAAAAAATTGTAAAAAAATTAACACTCAAGTGTGTATTTTTTGTTGAAGTGATTTATAAAATCATATATACTTAAGCTTATATTCGATATATTTCCGGGGAAAGCTTATGGGTAAATCCACCTATCTTATAAAATATGTGATGCTTGGCGGCATTTTATATAGTGCAATAATCACGGTTTATCCCAATGGTCTGCATGCCGAAACGAAACCGCGCGGTATACGGTTGCTGTCCGACATAAACACCATATCCTTTACTGTAGAGAATGAAGGGAGCCCCCAAAACAAACTTCACGACAATTCGGCACAACATAGCACACATTCACCCACTAACAATAACAATGTTTCCTTTAGTGTTATGGACGACGGAATATCCCAAACTCCTTCCGCCGTTAATGTAAAAAGTAAAAACAATTTAACAGCCCCCCCCCGCACATGGATTATATTGGGATGATGAAAAAGGTATTCATACTAACAGCATATGGGGCAATGTCACCAATTTAGATAAAGACTTATCGGGCACAACAAAAGAACTTATCGCCGATAATATTGCAAGTTATGATTTGACATCCATGACATCCAATCCGATATCGGCAGGGATTCCCGTAGAATACATCGATTTGGGACCGACAGGTATTGCGACATTGGTTTATGAATCTCAATTACCTACGGCAATGGAAGCCCAGTATGCCGCTTTGACAGACTATTCTGCCGCTTTAGGCCCGGCCGGCAACATGGATTATCGAAACGGGATTTGTTTTATTGACGGATATGATTATACCGGCATTATAAATGCTTATATTTACGGGCCGGGTTTAAAACATGAAGGATATTTTCCGTGGCTGTACCTGGACAGCCAATGTTTATTGACTATC
>DLOI01000082.1:10416-12238 GCA_002477185.1 Alphaproteobacteria bacterium UBA7488
GGAATATGTAGAATGTAAAGACCTTGGAAACTTTGAAGTGGATTGTACAAACGCTTTGCCCGTTCCTCAAAAACAAAAAGATGCCGATTTGGAAAAAATGTATAATTTGGAGGGCCAATGTTTGGCAGGAAAGGTCGGGAAAAATTATAAAGCCACATATTATCGTGGGTCCACGCACCCGAGGCGAATAACCAACCAATCCGCGCAAGAAGTCTTTTTTCAAGAATTATGTAAACACCATATGCCAAAATTGATTCAAGAATTCAAAAAAGAAGCTNNCTGCCCTTCAAAAAAGCCCGCGAAATTTCTTAGCCCTATCGCCGGGCAATCAACATCTTGTTTTGGACATCAGTTATCAAGCCGGTGTCGGCCGGTGGGGCAAAAAGGGCAGCATGTCTCCTTTGCGACGCGCCTTGGTCAACGGTTCGTGCAGCTCAATGGAAACGGCTATTGCGGCATTTAAGAAAATACGAAATGTGTATATAAATAAAGACGGTGAAAGAATATATATAGAACGCAATAATTGGCGCGTCGGACAAATGCGCAAAGGGTGTATGGCATCAAAAAAGAAGACATCAACCCAAACCGAAAAGGGGTTAAAAAACAAAAAAACAGGAGCAATAACCAAAACTAAAAAAAATTGAAAAACATTCTCCGTAAAAAAATCGAGCTGATTTTAAAACATACTATATACGTTATAAATGAGACGGTTAAGGAGTCAGTAAACAACAAAAAGGCTATTATAACAAATGGAGGCATTAAAAAAATTGCAAAATACAGCTAAAAAGAAATGGGACACGTTCGAAAAAAATTAAATTTTGATTAAATGCAAGTTAAACCAAAACTTAACCCCCGATCATTGCCCAAATTTATTAACCATTTCAAAATATGAGTTTAAATGAATCTTATGATATCTAAATGCCCACGAAAAAAGGCAAATAAAGCCTTGCGCAGTTTTGATAATTATGATATAATATTTAAGAAATTCAGTTAGCAAAAGCCCATGGGGAGGTTTAAATGACAACATTCACGCATAAAATTTTAACCGTTTTTTGTCTGCTTACATGGGTCTGCTTCACGCTGTGTATTTCCGGGGCTGCTTTTGCTTCAGCCGGTTCGGGACGCGGCACATCGGGAACATCAAACACGGGTGGCATTCAATCAACTATAACAAGTGGTATTACTTCAGCGAAAGATTACGCCGGGCAAGCTTCCGGCCTTTTGAATTCGGCCAATCAGACGGCAGGTGCGGTCAGCGGGCTTGCAAATTCGTTAGGCGCCGGCAATGTACTGGGCAGCGGCACCAACATGTTGGGCGATGTAAGCTCTTATTTTAACAAAGGTCAAAACCTGCTGGACACGGCAGGCACTCTATCCAATATGGACTTTAACTCTGTTGCATCGGGATTGGGCAGCATCGGCAATTTAGGGTTGGGCTCTTTAGGCGGCAAACTCGGCCAAAGTGCACAAAATATCGTAAGCAATGCCGGCAAATATTTTGATAGTGTCAAAGGCATCAATTTGGACAGTATTTGGGGCGAAGTTACAAATTTGAACAAAGATTTGACGGGAACGGTCAAACAACTTATTGCGGGAGATATTGCCAATTTTGATTTAACTTCCCTGTCATCGGCGTTAACATCGGCTGGTNNAATATGTGGATTTGGGCCCGGTCGGCGTCGCGACTGTTGTATACGAAGGACAAATTCCGATTGCGATGGATGCTCAATATGCCGCAACGACGGATTATTCCGCCGCCATGGGTCCCGTTGGCAATATGGATTTTCGTAACGGGCAATGTATGCATAACGGCCATGATTAC
>DLOI01000082.1:12246-13309 GCA_002477185.1 Alphaproteobacteria bacterium UBA7488
TGGTTTGAGTATTCGAGCAACAGAACTCACAATTCATTGTATTTGGACACCAACTGTTGGATAACCATCGGTATCGGCAGTGTTATGTTCCAATATTCTTCGCCGCGTAACTGGAATGGGTACAAAGCTTACTTTGATTCCATGGAATATGTGGACAGAGCGGGCAATCCCGTCAGCCAAGCTCAAAAGGATGCGGATTTGAAAAAATTCTTTGATATGGAAGGGTCTTGCCGCGCCTCATGCGGATGCAGCGCCGCTTGCGATGCGAAAGCGTCAACAAAAGGGTGTTGCTCGAATACTCAAACCAGAGGTTCAGACGGCATGACATATTGTATTAACAAAGGGTATAATTATTATGCCAGTCAAGTGGACGGTCGCCAAATATCGGGTCAAGCGGCTGGGGATGCTATCTTTAACGAATTATGTAATGACCATATTCCCGGCCTTGTTAAAAGAAGCGGCGGCGCCTATCCGAAATTTAACATGAAATTGCAAGAAGTGCTGTTGGATATCAGTTATCAAGGCGGTAGCGGTGCGATGGGCGATTTGATTACACGCTTAAAGTCCGGCAATTGCGGTACAGCGGTTCAAGCATTTTCATCCTCTTCATTATGTACGCAATTCCGCAGCCGTTGTACGTGGCGTTTGGGCGCTTTACGCAGCGGGTGCAGCATGGGAGTTTATGCAAATTAATATAAATACAAAAGGATGGCGTATAAAAACATTTATTGCAAACGGGGTTTAATACGGCGGTCGAATGTACTATTAATAAAGGAGAAAAAGGAGATTTCTATGAACAAGATTAAAACATCACTCTTGACCCATTTGGGAATCTGTCTGGTTTTAGCGGTTTCATGGAGTTACCCTGCCTTATCGGCTGACGATGAAACGGGCAACGATTTGGGCGATATGTTTGAGCTGAGTTGGACTCTCGGCGCCGGCAATACGCGCATGATTTCTCCGTCGGGCGATATTTTGGATTCCAATATGGATGCATTGTCGCCGCTTCAAGTAACGCCGATTGAATTGTCCGATGCCGGGTTGACATTAGAGGTTTTAAAAG
>DLOI01000082.1:13374-17648 GCA_002477185.1 Alphaproteobacteria bacterium UBA7488
GAAGAATTGGATAAAATTAACGTCAACCAAAAAGAAATTTTAAACCAAGCTTCCGCGCACGTACTGGCTTTCGGCCTTAAATCCGACCAAAACACGGACGATTTCGATAAACGGCGCCTAAGGGCTTTGGAATTTATCAAAACGGCCGAAAACAACCGGGAAGACATTCAAGTTCTGACGGGTGCAACACTCGGAATGGTCGCCGAAATGAATAAAATGCTCAGTTTATCAACCAGCCGCGCCATGTTGAAAGCAAGTGATAATTTGTCCAGCGCGTCTATCATTCGGGGGGAATAAAAATGAACAAAAAAATATTGACGGCTTTTGTTTTAAGTTCCTTGTTGATTTCCACATCGTCTCAGGCCGTTGTGTTGTCAGATACTCCCCAGATGTTGCAAGCGGGTTTAAATAAAATTGCCAGCGCGATGACTGTAGCCACCGCTCAGTTAAACGCCACCAATGCACTCCTTACAGTTGCAAACAACGGTTATGCCGAAGCGATGGATTGGATTGAAGGGGATAAATTAAACAACCTTTTCCGTGAAAAAGTGGATTGGTTGGCCAATGATGCGTACAGTAAAATTTTCAAAGATGAAATGAACAAAGTTTTCGGCTCCAGCGCATCAAGCATTACCGGCAGCGATTTATTGACAAAGGACATTAGCAAATTGCGAAACTTGGGTGAAAATCAATTGGAATCAATGTCCAATGAACAAATTAAAAATCTATTGGGGGATCAATTGGGGTCAAAATTGACCGTTGACCAAATCAAATCGTTGGTTAACAATCCCGAAGGATTGCTAAATCTGGCACAAAGCGTTGCATCGCAAAACCAAAAACAAACGGGATTGGCAGCGGTTGGCATTCAAAAAAGCGATTTAGCCGACAAAACGTCACTGGGTTCATCTGCGGGGCCGGCCGGCAACAGGTCGGATGCTTTCCAAGGTACCGGCAACGGTTCGACGAAGCAAGCCAGCGAAACAAAAAAGGCGTTTGAAGAAGTCAAATCAAAAATCACCGAAAAATTGCAATTGCCCGCCGACCCGAATGATGTTCAAGAATTAACAACCGAAAAAATCGCCGAAGTGGGACGTTTGCAAAATGAAACGATACGCGAACTCAGCGTGCGCGGATTGGCAACGGCATGGATTAACCAAGCCATTACAACACGCAGAATGAAAGAACAAGAAACAGAAACCAGAAAGCTTATCGATGAATCGGTTCGCGATTTGCGTAAAGCGATTCAAGCCGTTTCAACCATTACGATTGCGACCGTTGAAATGCAAAATGCCGCATCCAGCTTGTTCGCAATGGATTTGGCCGTTACGGGCGCTCAAGGTATTGAACGTGTCGGCGTCCGCCAAGCATCATCAAATCCCGGCTCTTCCAATGCAACGACGTCCATAACAGGGTCAAATTAGGAAAGGAAAGTCTACATGATGAAAAAATATTTGCCTCAACTCCTTGTCCTAACAATTTTATGCGGCATGTCCTCAATAAGTATGGCGGCGCCGTCGTTTGACACAGCCAACATGGTCGGACATATGAAAGAATTGGTTCAACGCGAATCACGAAATGAGTTGCTTAAACAAGCGGGTGATTTCGTTAAATCGGCCAACGCTTTGGTCGCAGCCACAAACGGCGTTTTAAAATCCATCGCACAAATAAGCGGACAAAGCTTGACGCCCGTGGATGAATGGATTCCGGTTGTGCCCAAAAGCGTTGCCAAATTATTAGAACCCGAAAAACCCGAATTGGAAAAAGTCGAAGCGGAAATTGAAAAATTGTTGTTAATCGACCGTTCCGGCTCTGAAGTTTTAAAACAAACGACTGAACAACAAAAGGTTATGATGTTAAAAATCCTGACCTATGCTTATGCAGCGGCCGAACGGTCTTTGGATTTATCGGGCGATGCGTATAAAGAAACGCAAAAGTTGAAGGAAGAAATTCAAAAGCATGACGATGTTGTCACAATGATGCGCCAAACGGCAATACTTCAAATGCTTTCGACACGCAAAATGGCGGAAATTTTGCATTTGCATTCACGCATGTTGGAGGTGGATTCAATGGTCGGGATAATGAAGAAAGAGCGGCCGGACGACCTTTCCATGTCTCAAGATGAAATCGACAAAGAAGTTGAAAGCGTTAATCAGGCGATTCGGGATGTATCCGAGGGAACATCAAAGTAAGGGGATGAAAAAATGATATACAAATTGACTTATACATTATTGGCTGCAACATTCCTTTCACTTACCTGTGCCCTGCCCGTTTATGCAAGTTCCGGCACAACGACTGCCGGGCGCGGTGTAGCTTCTGCAACGGCGAAAGCTTCCGGCAGCGCTTCAACCGCATCAAGTTCGACCGTTTCATCCATCGGCCGCGGGTTAGACCAAGCAACAAGCACACTGAATACGGCTCAATCGGGTATTAATGCGGGTTCGTCTTTGGCCAATACCGACGTTTCATTCAGCGGAGCCAGTTCGGCAGCAGGCAATGTCAATACGATTGCAAGCAGTGTTGATAAAATTGCCGGCACAAATGTCGCGGGTTCCATTTCCGGGACAACAGGGAAAGTCAGCCAAGTTGCGGGTGATTTGTCAGGCATACAAAATGCGGTTTCATCGGTAGCAAACGGCAATTTGTCTTTGGGGATAGCCAGCTCGGCAGCGAGTAGCGCCAACACGATTGCCGGTACGGTTGACAAATGGGCAGGTACAAATATTGCGGGCTCAATTTCCGGCACAACCGGCAAAATCACAGAAGCAGCATCGGATTTGTCAAATATACAAAACGCATATACCAACATCGCAAACGGCGATATTTCGCTGAGCAACGCCGAATCTATTTTGAACAGCGCCAATTCGTTCGGCAATACATTAGATAAATGGACCGGGTCAAATATATCGTCAAGCATTACCGGTTTGACGGGCGATGCCAATAAAGCCATCGGTTCCATTCAGGGGACGATGAATTCCGTTTCGGATATCGGAGGCACCATAAAGGGGATGATTAATCAAGGGGAAAGCTTGGTCAATTTTGTTTCAGATCCGCAACAATTGACACAAATGGCCATGAATATGGCGTGGTCCCAAGTTGAAACGGTTGCAATGAATGTGGCGGAAGATTTGGTCATGAGTTTATTTTCCACTCCCCGAACGGGCATTCCGGTAACGGCTCCCGTCGTCACGACGCAAAAAACATTGGCTCAGGTACAAAAGAAATTGACGGGCGAACTTGAAGATGACATTGCTAAAGAGAAAGACAANNGAGATTTTGGAGGCCATGGGCGGCAAGCCTGCCGTAGCGGCCAACCCACAAACGGGTACCCAACAAACGGATTCAGCTCAAGAGGAAAATCCTGCGCGCGAAAATTGCCCGGCTTATATGGCACAATTTAAACCTATTACGAATTTGGCATTTGACTTTGTCAATGAAAATATGATTAAAGACATAAAAAATGAAAAGCTTGGCAAAGTCCAAACCAATTGGGATGAAGCCGTTAAGTATGTCAAATCCACTTTTTATCATGATAATCCGACAACTTTGACGCCCGAAATTACCAGAGACCTCGGGAAAAAACGCCAAGATTATCTGCATGAAGTCAATTCGAACATTTTATCGGTCAGTATTGGTATGCAGCAAGCTTTAATTGAAGATGCCAAATCCATTTCCACGGCGCCGACCAGCGGATGCGGCTTTATTGATGACGTAAACATCAACACCCAAACGATGATTGCATTGGTCAAACAAACAATGGCCGAAATCGCTTTGGAAATTCGTTTGTTTGAATTGGAAGCCATCAAAGAACAAACTAAACATCCGATTGAATTGTTGCCAAAACCTGAAGACCTGTCTTTATCTTCGGATGAACTAGACAAAGAGGTTTCTTCGGCGCTGGATTCATTTAACGATGCACTCAATCCGGGTGAGAGCTCCTCTGCTGGGTTGACGCCCTCATCTTCAGATGCGGCTAATAAGGGCGTTGGATATTATACCGGTGGACCTTTTGATGCAAACAATCCGGCCGAACCGAAAGAGTAAGGGGAAGATAAAATGACAAAGATAAAATTATTTTTTGCGGTAATAATTACTTCATTTGCTTTGGTATTTGTACCCGTTAAACAAGAAGCGCAGGCTTGTGATGTGGTTTGTTTGCTTCAAATGGGCGGCCAAACCGTACAAGATGTCGGTGCGTGGATTAAAGGCATTTTGGGTTCTGTTTGGCAAACCGTTTCAAAATGGCTGTCCGATGCGGCTGCGTGGATTGACAAATA
>DLOI01000058.1:0-188 GCA_002477185.1 Alphaproteobacteria bacterium UBA7488
ACCGGCGAAAACGCGCAATTTTGTCTGCCAATGACCCGCGCAAACCGAAAAAGGACGCTTTGGGTCGCTCTCAAGCTACCGGTAAAAAGAAAAACGCTATTGCCCGTGTTATTATTAAAATGGGTAAAGGCAAAATTACCGTTAACGGTCGCTCTTTGGAAGATTACTTCCCGCGCCCCGTGTTGCGT
>DLOI01000058.1:243-2296 GCA_002477185.1 Alphaproteobacteria bacterium UBA7488
GGCGGTTTGTCTGGTCAAGCTTATGCTTTGCGCCACGGTATCAGCCGTTGTTTGGATTTGTTTGAACCCGAATTGCGCCCCGCTTTGAAAAAAGCCGGATTCTTAACGCGCGATTCACGTGTTGTCGAACGTAAAAAACCGGGTCTTTCAAAGGCCAGAAAACGTTTCCAATTCTCAAAACGTTAAGGTTTGGATGGATTACGAAAAAAAAGCTTGGAATTTTCCAAGCTTTTTTTGTACGATGTAACGGCGAAATAACTTTATATTTATTATGAGGAAAAAACATGCTTGCAAAACTTCAAATGCCATCTGTTTTAAAAGGTGAAATAACTTTAAGGCGTAAAACTCTTGACGATACCGATGCGCTATGGGATATATTGAATAAACACCGCGAATCCATTGGAAAATATTTGAATTCTCTCCATAAAATAACATCACGTCAAGCCATGATTGACTCAATCGCTTCGGATATGGATTTATGGGATAAGGGCGAAAAGTTTTCATATTGCATTTTGTACAACAATCAGCCGGTCGGCGTTATTGAAGTTATCCGAATTGATTATAAACACCATAATGCGGAATTTGGGTATTGGTTGAATCCTGATTATCAGGGGAAGGGATTAATGAGCAAGGCATTGAAAATATTGGAAAATGAGTTATTTAATCGTGACATTGTACGTTTGACAATCGGATGTAATGTGGAAAATAATCCTTCCGCTCGTGTTGCCGAACGAAATGGGTACCAATTTGAAGGGATTTTCCGAAAAAGTTATTGTTTGCATGGACAATTTACAGACAGCAAACGTTATGCCAAAATCAATCCGGCTTATTGATTTTATGAATGGGGAAGCACGTTTATCTGAGCCATAATCATGCGCGGTACCAAGATAAATAGCGCCTAAGCCTTTAAATCCCTATCTCGGCACAATGTTCCAAGACAATTTTTTGTTATTGACAATGGTGTTGCATAATCTTATTCTAATAAAAAAGGAGGATTAAAATGGAAATTTCAATGGCATTGTTGTTTTTATTAATTTTTATATTTGTCTTTATTTTAGTTGTTCGAATCCCTATTATTATCGCCAAAAATCGTGGAGTAGGCGGTGCGGATTTAACAACGATTGCGGTGCTCAGCTGGCTTGGCATTCTCTTTGGCTTAACATGGATTGCCGCTTTGATTTTGGCACTGTTGTATTCGCCGTCAAGCGAAAATGGGAACCTTCAAGACGTTGGAGCAGATGAACTTGCCAAAGCGTATGATTTAAAAGAAAAAGGCGTTATCTCCCAAAGCGAATTTAACCAGTATAAAAAGAAATTCTTGTCAAAGGATTAATCGCTATCGTCATTTTTGCGTGAAAGGGGTAATAATTTGCCCCTTTTTTTAACCTCATTTGTTTGAATTTATTATATAAATTACACCCTCTATTGCTTGCGGAACTTTAAGTTTTTGGCTTATTGCTGAAGAGTTATATTATTCATCCGACATTTTGTAAAAAAAAGATTGACAAATTTATGGTTCGCGGCTATATTATTTATAAAATTGTTCAAATATTATTGTTTTTTGATATAAGGAGAATCACGATGCTGGTGTCTGATAAAACGATTGATGCACATAAAAAACTTTTAAAATCAATACGTAACCGTGCCCTAAACGCGCATATCGGTCATTACCGTACCTATGACGAAAGCAACCCGTTTTCAAAAATTTTGCGCGGCGAAGCACAAACCGAATTGGTCGATGAAACGCCATATGCCATTACGATTAAAAATGCCAATCAACGAACGGATACCTATAATTTGGTGATTCCCGTTTATCCGGCCGCAGATTTATTGGATTTATTGCAAAATGCACCCGAAGAACATAAAATCGGCTATTATGATGCGATTGCTCAAGCGGTTCAAAATATACACCCGAAACATCAAACTTTAACAAACGAATTGAATGGTTCATGCGCGCGTGTTTTATTTAATATCGGACCATACTCGCAAAATACCGTCAATCAATGCCACGCACACGTAACCGGCGATAATCCCATTCTTTTAAACTTTTTAA
>DLOI01000058.1:2373-7360 GCA_002477185.1 Alphaproteobacteria bacterium UBA7488
AACCCTTCGTACCCATATTTGCGGCTGATTATGTCGATGGCGTTGCAAAAACAGGAAAGATTTACCATTACGACGAAGGCTTTAAGTTCGGCGTAAAAGAAACCGTGCCCTTGGTTAGAAATGTGCCCGACCAACAAAAATTAAAAAGTTTAAAAGAATGGGCATATTTTTTAACAGCTTTCAATCAAATGAGCATGTGTACGCAAAACGGACAGGGTAATTGGGGCGGCCGTTTGGTTATTGATACGCCTGTTGACGGGCCGTCGGTACTGACTGCGGCATCCGGTGCCCGCCTTAAAAAATTGCCACAAACGCCGTTAACCGTTGGACAACAAAAAGATTACTTTACTGATTTGGTGTCTAAAGCTAAAGAAAATATCAGATAAATCAAATGGTTGTCTTTATAAAAAAGAAGGGATTGCGCCCTTCTTTTTTTATAAATAACGTATCTGGATTTATCGTCTTACTTTTAACGCAATGATATATTTAACAAAAGGTCATTCAAAATTTCGCTTATTGCAAAATTTCTAAATCGACGCTGACCTTCGATTTTACCTTTTTTTAAGCTATAACATTATTTTTTCCGAGCATCAAAAACAATATAAACCGAAACGTTATCCTGTTGTTTTGCCAATTGAACATTATTTGTGGGTTCTTCATTTGAATCTGCCGATTTTTGTCGTTGATTGTCACAATCGCCTTGAACATGACCATTTTCACGAATCGTGTGAACGGTAATGTTATCGAATCGCATCTTGCAACATTCTCGCATCAACAAAATTAAACAAATGAATAACCCACAAACCATGAAATAAGAAAAAATAGGGGGAACATTATACATCATGGCATTATTCCTTATTCATCAAATAAAGAACCGCATCAATATTATCTTCCGGCAAATTGTCCGGATACTCAGGTTGTTGCGGGATAATGTTAATATCCCAAGCCAATGGCAAAGTTGAATATTGTTTTCGAACGCGCCGAGCATTTCGAATCGTTGATTTTCCTAAGCCCGTTTGTTTTTTATGCACTTTCTTTGCCCTTAATTGAGTACAGCTCAATTGGATTTGTGGATTTTCTTGCGTCGAATCCATTTGAACATTGGATTTTGGACCGTATAAGTTTTGATGGTTTGGTTTTTTCATGTGTGCCTCCCTTGGGTTATACCAAAACAAAACCCACCGATTAATCAGGTGGGTGGATGTTTCGAACCGTGTGTACACCGGCGTGTTTATTCAGGCGCAAGGCGCCTTATTAGACACCATCCACCCGAATGAGTGGGGAGGAGAAATTAAGACTGCCGTATCCTACAGTCTGATGTACAACAGGCTCGAAATGCCCGGCATGTCACAATGTACATGCATAAATAGTATACGGTGAATAACAATTTATGTCAACTATAAATTTGTTAAGCAAGCTGTTAAAAAAACAAATTTAATTTTTACAAATAACATATCGTTATATTAAATCGGTATAATTTAATATTTTGACATTAAATTATAACAAAATGTTAGTGATGAATCAATTGAAATTTTTATTGTGGTGGGACACTTGCCGTTTTGGGGGACACCCAAGGATACGATTACGGTAAATGTCCCATTGGGGACATCCGTTTTAAAAATCATATCCCATACAATTACGACGGGCGACAATTCGAACTGTTTCAGAGTACAGCGTGCTTATTCGGCAAAAACCTTATTCGCACCATTCGCCCTTTAAAATTGTTTCCCGTTCCATACAACTTTGGCGGGCGGCGTTTCGAACTGTTTCAGAGTACAGTGTGCTTATTTGGCAAAAACCTTATTCGCACCATCCGCCCTTTAAAATTGTTTCCCGAATGAATAATCGGCAATCGGCCGATTGAACGCATCGGGCGAAAAAATGTCCGGTCAGTATCCATGCGGCGTCTCTCCTTTCTTCTTTAGGTGGGAGGAGTTAGTACCCGTTTTTGATAACGGTATGCTGATTAGGCGTGAGCCGTATTCGCATCATCCTCCCATAATGGGACAAATTTTTTAAAACTAATCCACCCTTGAAAAAAAAGGTGGAGACAGGCGTTTCGAGCAAAGTGTACATACTTCGGCATTAATAAGTTAACTTACTAACACTCACCCGTCTCCATGGAGACGGATACAAGTTTTAAAAGACTGTCGTATCCCTCAGTCTATGTACACAGCGCTCGAACGTTGTTACACAGCAATGTGTGTATAAATACATTAATAAAATAATGTACTAAAGTCAACAAAAAAAGTTCAAAATGCCAAAAAAATTTTATATCAAAATATTCAGTCACTTATTTTGGTCAAAAAGATGAAAATGAATTATTTTGATAATTGTATCATGTATACGTTAAGATTTTAAAACGGTTCATATTTTGCGTTATCAAATTATGTATATGTGATAGAATTTGTTTGCACATATAAATAAAAATATACAAAAAGTTGATTTTCTTTCTTATTGACTTTGCCGGTTATTGTTGTATTATCATTATTGCGCTTACATTGCTGTGCGCCGGGTATTTCCAGCCTGATTGTTCTGAACGGACTGAAGATATGTCAGTCCTTAAATAAGCATATCCGCTCTGAATCGGGCGGATGGTGCCAAATAAAATGTACGCATTGAATAAGCACACCGATAGAACATTCGGCTGGAAACATCCGCCCACCTTTTTTTAGGTGGGTTATGTTTTACCTTAATATCGGAGTGTATCGTTATGAAATTAACCCCATTGCCGTTGTTGTCATTGAGCTTATTGGCCGGCGTATCGTTTTCTTTTTTTTGTTTGAATCATCAATCTGTGTCCGAAAATTATCTGAGTGAAAAAAATTTAAACATTTCCCAAACCCAAACTGTTAAGGATGATTTAAATATCTTTTTTGCCGTCAACGATGGATATGCAAAACAATTGTGTGTAACAATTGTGTCGATTTTGGCCAATAACCAAAATGAAACAATTCATTTTTATGTTTTAAGCAATGATTTTTCCGAAGCCAATAAACAAGCAGTGCAAAATATCTATAAGCTTTATAAAAATTGGGATATTACTTATTTGCAACCGGATAGAAAATTGTTTGAAAATTTAAACTTAACCGTAAAATATATAACTATTGAAACATACTATCGGTATGTGATTGCGCAAATGCTTCCCAATTTGGATAAAGGCATTTATTTGGATGCTGATTTGGCAGTGAATGGTTCTTTAAGAGAGTTATGGGATACTCCGTTAGATGGATATTATTGCGCAGGAGTAAGTGATTTATGTATTGAAAGATTGAAGTACAAAGGGCGCATAGGTTTGCTTCCATCAGATTTATATATCAACGGTGGTATGTTGTTATTAAATTTGAAACAAATCAGACAAGACAAAATGACCGAAAAACTGTTTGAAAATACCGTTAAAATGTCCGGCAAAATTTTTTACCAAGACCAAGATATTATCAATATTACTTTTAAGGATAAAATTAAAGAAGTGGACAGTGTTTATAATTTTACCTCCGATAATTTGAAAAAGGAAAAATTTAAGGCTTCCCGCGCCGTTGTCATCCACTATACGGGAGCAACAAAAAAGCCGTGGAAAGAAGAGTGTCGCAGCAAATTGCAATACGTTTGGCAATGCTATGCTCTGTTAAATGACATGATTCAACGAATGGATGAAACTGAGCTTGCAATACTGAATATTAATTCTTGCCTTTCCAACAAGAAAAGTGACAAATCGCTTCTAACAAGAGGTTTTGAGCGTATAAAACAAATATTTTTTCGTTAAAGTTATTAGCTGAAGCTTTTTTATCGACATAAAACGACGCCTTATTGAAAATGACGTTTCAAAAAACATCGGTTATATTTTAATTATTCTTATATATTTAACTCAGAGGAGATGTTTTGAAATAAAGTTTGGTAGGGCGTTTTTTTGATTTTATCTGTTAAATTAGGTTCTTGTCCAAATAAAAGCATTTTTATTATGGTGTCTTTTGGATAAGATTTCTTATGCTATAAATTATTTTATAAATGCTGTGTGACACGAGTAGTGGGATTTAATGTACATTTTTATGACTAAGTATTTTTTGTGAACGAAAAATTGTTTGATTGCGAAATACTTGAGTTTGATATTTTATTTCTAAAACTTCTTAACTTGGAAAAAGTTGCCCTGCCATTAAAAAAATCGCCACGAGGGCGATTGTTTTTATAAATGGCGAGGATGAACGGACTTGAACCGTCGACCTTCTGCGTGACAGGCAGACGCTCTAACCAACTGAGCTACACCCCCAAGATCTAAGTAAGCGTATTATTAGCAGATTTATTTGCCAATTGCAAGCTTTTTTTTCAAAAAAACACAAAAAAAATTCATTTTTTTGTACGCCGTCGTTGGATATACCCTTTAAACACCGGGCAAATCGAAGGCTTTTTTATGAGAGGGCAAAAGGCTTAAAGGTTGGATATACCCTTTAAACACCGGGCAAATCGAAGGGGAGGCCTCTTAAATATCTGTTTTAATAAGCGCTTCGGCCAAACGTTGCAACCCTTTAAACGCTGAACGCGATTTGATTATTACATATACGGGGATACTTTTGGCAAGCTCAGCCATTTTGCCGCGTTTTTCAAAGCTTTTTCGAAACGGATGCAATTGCATTAATTCCATAACGCCGTCGTTGCGCAAAATGCTGCTGACAATATAAACGCCGCCCGTGGTTTTCATTGTTATCGCCATATTTCCCGCAAAAGTTGCCAAGAAATCAAAGAAATGGTTTAAAGCTTCCGTGGCAATCGGGTCTTGGTTATGAAATAAATTGATAACCTCGACGCTTTGCATATTTTGGGGTACCTCTTGATGTTCAAAATCGGCCAATGCCTTATAAATAGCGACCAAACCACGCCCCGACAAAACTTCTTCCGCTGACAAGTTGACCTTGTTGCCCGCAATATGGGCAATAATTTTTTCTTGAATAGGGGTGCAAGGGGCTATATCGGTATGTCCGCCTTCGGACGGATT
>DLOI01000058.1:7412-9289 GCA_002477185.1 Alphaproteobacteria bacterium UBA7488
TTCGGGGCGCCTTTTACTTCGGCACCGCCGCCGAGTTTGACTAAATCTTTTTTCCCGATTCCAAGCATGCCGTACCCTTTCAATACAAAATCATTAACGAGCAGGCATGAAACAAGGTTATATTTTTTCATCAATTTTTTTTCATCGAATTTCCATCCGCGGTTTGTCAAAGTAACTTTGCCGTTTGAAACGGGCCCCGCCACACCGAAAATCATATCGGTAACGGTTAATTTTTGCTGTCTTAAATAAAAATCAATGGCTTCGGTCGCAGATTTGAAATCGTCGCCGCGGAACTTGGCTACTTTTGTCATGCGATTGTTAACGAATAGGGCAAAACGCACATACGTGCCGCCAATATCCGACAGTAAAACGACACGTTTTAAAGGCAAAGTTTTCATATCAATTCCTCCTTTAGATAATGTGTAAATCGCCTTATACCAAAGCGCTCAGAACGCAACCGATATTTTTTAGGACGCACCACACACCCGTATAATATTTTTCATACCAGGGCAATTTCGTTGCATTATCCATACACACAACAAACGAATTGGAACAAAAATCCGTGATTTGGGGTGTTGTAAAAACATACATTAAATAAATAATTAAGCCGATTGGAATCGAGTAAAGCAAAATTTTTAAAATAATATCCATGTGTCCCCCTTTTAACGTTTACCCTTGATGTTATTACACTTTAAAAATAATTCTTCGGCCGCTTCCAATTCTTCTTTGGAATTAATGCCGTGCAATTCTTCGACCGAACCCATGACGATATCAATTTTTAAACCTTGTTTTTTTGCCAAAGCCACGATATCGGTTAAATAATATTGTCCGGCGGCGTTATCGTTATTGATTTTTTTTATCAATTCCAATGCATATTGGCCGTTAAGGCACATCGCCCCCGAATTACACAAGCGGATGGAACGTTCAAAATCGGATGCATCCAAGTATTCAACGATTTTTTCAAGGCCTTCTTCACTCATCACCAACCGCCCGTAACGCCTTAAATCCGTCGGTAAAAAGGCCAACACAACCACGTCGGCGCCTTGTTCGTATTTGTCAATCATCTTTTGAATGGTCTCAGAGCGGATAAGCGGCGTATCACCCAATAACACCAGGACACAGCCGTCAAACGGTTGCAAATTTTTTTCGGCTGTCAAGACGGCATTGCCCGTTCCCAAATGTTTGGTTTGAAAAAATAACTCATGTGGTGTAATTAGTTCGGCAATTTGTTCCATGCCCGGGCTGACCACCACGCTGATGTTATCAATACCCGCTTGTTCAACCGAAGAAATTAAAAATTTTATCAAAGGCGTACCACAAATCGGCAAAAGGATTTTTGATGTCCCTTCCAATGATTTTGTGCCGTTGTCAGCGCCTAAAATGATTGCTTTCGTTGTTGTCATATCTTTCCTTTTANNTTAAATAAATATCCCATGGTCCATCGCATAAGATTTTAATTTTTCACGTATAGAAGGCGAGGGGGAATTTAATTGAGTCAGTAAATATTCTTCCACTTGAGCCTGATTCATCGACCGTATGACGGCTTTGACAGCACCCAAAGAAGATGGAGCCATTGATAACGATGTATACCCCAACCCGACCAAAGCCAAGGCTTCCAATGGGCGCCCGGCGATTTCGCCGCATACAGAACATGAAACGCCGGCCCGTTTACATATATCGTTGATGTATTTCAATGCTTTTAAAAATGCGGGAGATAAAGAATCGTATCTGTCCCATATCATCGGATTGCCGCGGTCGGTTGCAAATAAAAACTGCGCTAAATCATTTGTACCGATAGAAATGAAATCCACAACCTTAACCAATTCTTCCAATTGGAATATTAACGATGGCACCTCAAGCATTGTGCCGACTTTGAC
>DLOI01000058.1:9310-12317 GCA_002477185.1 Alphaproteobacteria bacterium UBA7488
CGATTTGCAACGTTTTTTTAGCGTCGATAAACTCATTCAAATCCGAAATCATCGGAAACATGATGCGCAACTCTCTGCCTTGAGAAGCTCGAATGAATGCCCGTATTTGGCTGCGCAGTAAGGCACGCCTGTCAAGCGCTATCCGAATAGAACGCCACCCCATGGCGGGATTTTGCTCCTCACGGTTNNCCTTGTCCGAACCGATATCAAGCGTCCGAAACACAATCGGTTTTGAACCCGCATGCAAAATGGCTTTGTGGTAAATCTTGACTTGTTCATCAACGTCGGGCAGTTGTTCAGCGGTCATGAAAGGCAATTCCGTGCGGTATAGCCCGATGCCGTCATAAGATATGCCGTCCAATGAAATTAAATCCGACGCCAACCCGGCGTTGGCGCATAAAGACACTTGAACACCGTCCAAAGTAACGCCCGGCAATTTACGCATTTTTTGATAATGCGCCATCAACCTTTTTTGCACGCGCAATTTTTCGGAAAATTCGTCCAAAACCTCGTCAATCGGGTTAACGTACAATTCGCCCTTAATCGCATCGACAGCCAATTCGTCATCGGCGTTAATCACGGAAAAAATGTTTTTAATGCCGCCGATAACGGGAATATTCAAAGACCTGGCCACAATAATGACGTGCATGGTTTTGGATCCTTCTTCCATGACTATGGCTTTGATTTTATCAGTATCGTAATCCAATAATTCAGCCGGCCCCATGGAATAGGCAACCAAAATCGTGTTTTTGGGCAGTTTTTGCTTTGATTTTGCGGCGCGTTTGCCCTTTAAATGTGTAATCAAACGATTTGACAAATCCTCTAAATCATGAATTTTTTCGCGAATATAGCCGTCTGCGATTTTTTCCATGCGCTCGCTCATTTCATCGCATACTTTTTGTACGGCAGCTTCTGCCGTCAAACCAATTTCAATGGCTGCGATGATTTTTTGAGCCCATCCTTTATCTTGAGTGAATAACAAATAAGCGCCGAAAATATCCGTTTCTTCACCCGATACGTTCGGGTTGTCCAACATGTGGGTAATTTCGGTTTCCACTGCCGCTAAAGCCGAGTTAAAACGTTTGATTTCCAATTTTGAATCTTTTGCCAAAATTGTCGTGATGCGTTCCAAACGTTCATGTAAAACGGCAGTGCCAACCGCAAGGCCGCTTACCAATTTGATGCCGTCCAATTTCAGATGCAACTCGGGCGTGATAGATTTTTCTTTCTTTTGTGTGTGAAAAGTTGCTAACAGTTCGGCTATGACTAAAGCAATCGTATCCATTGCCTCTTTAATTTCCACAGAAAAATTTTGTACGGAAGTCGTTTGTATCGTCAATACCCCGAAAACGGTATCACCGCGAATAATCGGAACCCCGAATAAGGATTTAAAAGGTTTTTCTACGTNNNCCATGCGCAAAATAAAATTATTCAAATGTTAACGTTTTTCGTTGTAAGGCGATTTCGCCGATTAATCCTTCGCCCACCCGTAAAAAAGTTTCATGTACGGCTTTTGGGTCTAATCCTTTGGTTGCGTACAGTTCCAACAAATCTCCGGGGCGCAAGACGTACAACGAACAAACATCCATATGCAAAGAATCTGCCACCAGATGAACGATTTTTTCCAGTTGTTTTTGGCGGTCTTTTTCCTTTTGCATCAATTCGCGGATTGAATTAAGGATTTGTTTGACCGAAATAATTTTATTTTGCGCATGGTGTGTCATAACAGGCCCCTTATTTTTTAATATTAAAGCCTTTTTTTTAAGCTTCGTCAAGTCTTTATAAGATTATCGCGCAGGATTTTCACAACTTTAAAATGAAAGCAAACGAAACATATTGTTACGTTTTTTTGACAAAGGTTTTTGCCGTGGCTTTAAAAGGAAAATCAATATTATAAATCACAAGGGGTTATTTAATATTTCCCAAGCCATGGCCGTGTCACGCCGGGATATTGCTTGCCGTAAATAACCCTGGGGATACCGTCATTGCGAAATTGAATTTTCCCGGTTCGTTTGGCAATGCGGTCAAGCAAGTTATCTTCACGTCTGTCACGCAAAAATTCAACGGTCTTTGCATCAATATACGGTTCCAATGCCGAAGCATCCTTTTCCACTTCAAAAGCAATTTTCATGACTTCCCTGGAAAAACACATCGTCGGCCCGTAAGTTTCACCGTAAAACATTTTCATTTTGGCGGTGTTTTCGTCTTCTTCCAAGACAGCAGCATTTCGCGAAGCCGACATTGCGATGTCAGTGTTTTTGTTTAACCAATCATTGACATGTTCCAAATATGTCGGCACATACCAATCATCATCGTCAACCTTGCAAAAATAATCATATTTGTCCAAATCAATGTCGCGCAATGTGTCCAAATGGTTGCTGAGCTGATTTTTGTTTTCATCAAAACGTACAAATAAGCGGCCTTTAGCCATTAACGGTTGCCATTCTTGCATAAACATTTTTTTGACCCAATTTTCGGGAGCTCCTTTAATCGAAACGCTGATGTCAAAATTTTGATAAGTTTGATTTTGAAAACGGATAATTTGCCCCGATAATAAAAGTGGACGTTTATAGGAACTTATCATAACCAATATTTTGTGTTTTTTGGGAAAAACGCTTGTGTAGTATTGGACGCCGACAGCCGTACCGAAGTACCCTATGCCTATGAAAAACAAACAATATAAAATGAAAGATAGCTTTTTCATTTTGGCTCCTTAAATCCCCAAACATTTATTTTGGCACAAAATTTATTAATAATGCGGTGGCGGAGTTTCTTCAGACAAAGGTTTTACGGGGTTGTCCTTCACCGCTTCAATCAGCATTTTGTTTTGCTTGACCAATGTATCAATAATCCTAGATTGGCGCAATAATTCATCATTCATTTCATCCATCGTTTTTTCCAGATTTGCCAAATGTATTTCAATTTCGTTCAGCCGATTTGCGGATTTTTCCATATTGCCCCCTTTAACTTTCATATTTCCTTTTTCAAGTCGAATGATGTATTATTA
>DLOI01000058.1:12327-15342 GCA_002477185.1 Alphaproteobacteria bacterium UBA7488
TTTTCTTGTCAGTACTGCTTGCTTTGCGAGTTTTATCATTAAATCCCTCTTTATTACGGGCGAAGCCATTACCTTTCGTATTACCAAATTTTTCCTTTTGGCGCTCAAAACCGTTGTCTTTTTTATCTGAAAATTCCCTACGAGATTTCTCGCTAAAGCCGCGTTTTGATTGTTCGCCAAAACCACCGCGAGGTCTGTCATCAAATCGTTTGCGTGGTTCGTTGCCGGTTCTTTCACCTTCTTNNNAAGTTTGTCATCAAAATCTCTTTTCCCCTTAAACCCGTCGCGCGATTTGTCACTAAAGCTTCTTTTTGGCCTATCGCCAAAACCGCCGCGGGAGTTGCCGTCAAAATCTCTGTCGGATTTACTGCCGTAAGAACGACGAGGTTTGTCGGAATAATCTCGTTTCGGTTTATCGGAAAAATCCCTTCGTGATTTATCGTCTTGGGATTTGCTCATCCTGCCACCAAAATCTTTACGCGGTCTGTCATCAAAATCGCGGTGTGGCTTTTCTTCAAAACCTCTTTTAGATTTGTCGCCAAAAGACTGTTCTGATTTATCTTTAAAATCACACCGTGAATCTTCACCGAAATCTTTTTTCAACCGACCGGTAAAACCTCTGTCAAACTTATCTGAAAATTCTTTTTTGCGGGTTTCATAAGACGCTTTTTTATAAGGTTTTTTATCGGCTTTTTTAACAAAGCGGTTAATCATAAAAACGCCTTTATGTTTTGGCGAGTGTATTTTTGTTTCGCCGACAAGCGCGTCTTGTTCTTCAGGCGTAACCGCATCAATTGTTTTATTTGTAAAATCAGTATGAACAGCATTGTTTAAAGTTTGTTTTGTTTCGTTTTCGGTGTTTTCTTGCTTAGCCTTCAATGCCAACTTTTTTTTAATTACTTTTTTATTGACTGAAAAACCCATTTTACCAATTTCACGCCCTAATGTATAATAAGCACCATGCAAGAAAGCCAATAATCCGGCTTTTTCTAGGCACAATTTGCCGTTTTCATCCAAATAAGCATCATCGACATAAACGCTGACAATTTCCGCCAAAAACATGTCATGTGTACGAAAATGTTGAACATCCTTGACTTTACATACCAATGAAACGGGAGCCTCGGCAATTTGCGGAGCGCTTACCCCTTCGCAAGGCAAAGCCGTCAATCCATATTCTTTAAACTTATCAATTTTTGCACCGGATTTAATGCCGACACTGTCACATGCTTCAGCCAATTTTAAAGTCGGTAAGTTAATAACGAATTCTTTTGATTGTTCAATTAATCCGTGCGAATGGCGGCTCGGGCGTATGGACACGTATGTCATTGCCGGATCGGAATTAATAATCCCCGTCCAAGCTACCGTTAAAACATTGGGGTTTTCCAGTGTTCCGCAAGAAACCATTGCAGGTGGGATAGGGCCTAATAAAGTGCCCGCAGGCCATAAAATCTTATTCATTTTTTTCCATTTCAATGCATGCTGTACGGTTCCATGCGGTTTGTTTTGTTATAAACCTTGAAGATTCCCTCAAAGTTCCCTCCATACAAAAGCGATTTAAAGCCCTTAGGGGAAATTTTAACTGTACTGTACTTGAATTTATGCCGTATGTAAAGTTTAAAATGTATGTCCCCATTAGAAATATAAAATAATGCTAAAAAGGACAACAGTATCCATTTTGCAAATGCGGTTGGTAATTTGCGCTTGAAAACTAAGCTCTTAAAGGTATAAAACAAAATGCCCGGCATAAATTTATCGAATAAAATCATATTCAACAACACATCACACGATTAAATGCGATACAAATAAGTGAGCGGCATTATCTTGAATTTATAAGGCGAGTTAATCCTTTTGTCGGTATTCGGATTTTAATTTCGACCACACATTTGTGTTGCACCAATCATTGAAATAGGGCGCATACCCCGTTTGGCGTAAGACTCCGTCCAAATGATATCCTAACCGCTTAGGAATATTGGCCGAAGCAATATTGCGCGTATCATTCCTGATTTCCACACGGTTAACGCCGTTTTCAAATAAAAATTTTTCAAGCGCTTGAACGGCCTCAGTCATATAGCCTTTGCCGCATTTTTCTTTGATTTGCCAATAGCCTATTTCCCAATAATCATGGTGAACGGCCTTTTTGTGAAACATGCCCGCTATGCCGCAAAAATCGCCCGTATCCTTTTCAAAAATAAAATATTCGCCGCGTTCATTTTGTTCGAAACCTTTTTGAACACTCAATAAAAAAGAAAAACTGTCTTCCACGCGATTTGTTTTATCGGGGAAGGGCAGCCATTTGCGGAATTCTTCTTTATTCTTTATAACGGCGTCGAATACAATTTGCGCATTTTCAAACGTTGCATCGGGAATACGTAAGATTATACGCCCATTCCCCTCCTTGGAGGAGGGGATAATTTCTTTGGGCAATTGTAATTTTTTTATTTCATGCATCTTGTTTTTCTTGTACGTTTTGAATTCGGACATTTTTTGGTTTTGCATGCACAACCATCGGGGCATGTGCATTTGTCGGCTTNNGCATGCCGCAACCGCATCCATTGGCACAATCTTTTGCCACAACGACTGGCATAAATCCGATTTCGGCGCGACGGTTAACTTTTAAACCGTTTTCTGTATCATTATCGGCAATCGGAGCGCGTGAACCGTATGCTTTAACGTGGATTTTATCATTCGGAACACCGGCTGTGACTAAGACAGAACGGACGGCATCGGCACGTTTTTGAGATAATTTGTCATTATATTTAACAGTCCCGACCGAATTGGTATGTCCGCCGACAAACACCACAGATTTGGGACATTTAACGAACATGTCGTTTTGTGCAATATAATTTTGGATGGCTTTTGTGTCGGCCGAATCAATTTTTGCAGACGCATGAGCAAAATAAACATTCATCGGTGCCGGCATTTGTGGTGTCGATTTGCTTGCACATCCGGACAAAGCCAATACACAAGCGCAAATCATTGTCAATAAATATTTGTTCATTTTCTATCTCCTTTTTA
>DLOI01000058.1:15356-18163 GCA_002477185.1 Alphaproteobacteria bacterium UBA7488
ATCAAAGCTTGAATACTGAACCCGGATAAGCAGCTTGTTTAAATATGTTGCCCACATTCGGACGTATTCTTTTATGACGAAAGTATATATCTATTTGCTCAGGCGTGCAATATTTTTTTTCATAAATATATTCTTTTTAAAAATTTCTAAATAATGCTTGACTTTCAAGATTGTTTGCTATATAAAAATTCCCTGTCGACTGAAAAGGCTAAAGGGGAAGACCCGCTTAAGGCTGCCTTAAAGTCATGATTAACTTATTTAAATAAAGGNNNNCTAAATTAAAAACAAAAAGCGCTGTGAAAAAACGCTTTAAATTGACGGCCACGGGCAAAGTCAAAAGAACATCTGCCTTCAAACGCCACTGTTTAGCCTGCAAAACACCGAAAATGAAACGCCAAGCCAGAGGCGGCGCAATCATGAACGAATGTGATGCACAAATTGTTAAACGCTTTATGCACGGTTAAGGAGTAGGAAAATGGCTAGAGTCAAACGCGGCACGACAGTTCGTGCAAAACATAATAAAGTTTTAAAGGCTGCTAAAGGCTACCGTGGACGCAACTCCAAGGTTTACAAAGTCGCAAAGCAAAAAGTTGAAAAAGGTTTGCAATATGCTTACCGTGACCGTCGCAAGAAAAAGACGGAAATCCGCCAATTGTGGATTGTCCGTATTAACGCGGGCGTTCGCGCAAACGGCATGGTTTATTCTCAATTCATGAACGGTTTGAATAAAGCCGGCATTGCATTGGATCGCAAAATTTTGGCCGATTTGGCTTTGAACGATGCGGCAACGTTTGCCGATTTGGTATCAAAGGCAAAAGCTGCTTTGTAATTCAAAGATGTATCGACATCTTGATTATAACTAAAAATACCTTCCGGTCGGGAGGTATTTTTTTTATTGAAATGTTACATCAGCCGTTAATAAAAATACGATACGAACACGCCAAGAGTCCATTTTGCGACCAATTTTGTTTGATAAAGATACATTCACGTTATGAAACAAGTTTATAGAATAAATACTTTTTCAGGCTATCAGCGGGAAATTTTATTTTGAGCGTGTGATTCATGGAAAGAAGGGGCTTTTTGATTTGCTATTTCTTCAACCGAAATTTCTTGAACGCTGTTTTCGTTTTTTGGCATTAACGGAATGCTGCCGATAAATACGGCGCACATGGTGCAAAAACCGAATAACAGCTTGGACTCTTTCCATATATCATATGGCAAACGGATGAATTGTTTGAAAATTTCGGCAGTACTTTCATACCCGGCGCGCAAACCATGATTTTCTTTATGTTTTTCTTGACGCACGGATTCACATCTCACAGTCAGTTTATTTTTTTTGCATTTAGGTGTCATTTCCCCTCTTTTCTTACAGTACCGTGAAATCTTTTGTGACATTTTTCTTACATTTAATTTTAACACCCTTTGGATTAATGTCAATTAAAATCGGAAAATTAGATGAAAAGATTCTTTGAAACAAACGGCAAACTGCCATATCTTAACTTAATAAAAAATAATGTTTTTTAGGATACAAAAAAACACTCCTTAAAAAAGAAGTGTTTTTATGGTTTATGTATATACCGATTTTGCCCGATGAAAAAGTTAACTATCCGATATTTTTATTTTTTATCTTTGACAAATGTATGGCAACTTGCGGGTGCAATTGTTTGTTTTTAGATTTTTTTAATGTAGTGAAAAACGCATCGTTTCGTATAATTTTATCGGGTTCTGTTCCTTTCAAGGTATCTTTATCATGAGTGTGAATCGAATTGGTACTTGTTAACTTGTCAAAAGGCATAATATAAATGCCTTCGTTTTTGACGGCGTGTTCGGCTTCTTTTTTGATTGGCGTTTTTAATGGTGCGACGGATGGTTCCGTTGTGGGCATATCAGGAGTCGCCGTGTCTTTTTCATTCGTTCCGGATATGGCAAAGGCGCCGGCCGTAACAATAGCGATTGCTGATTGTAAAACCGGGAAAGCGACGCGTTTGTAGTCACCGAACAATTTTGGTTTACGACCGATAGATTTGTCATGCTGGCGCACTTCCCCTCGTGTCTTTTTCCCAAGCATTCGGGCATTGGCGTCGGATACTTTTTCACAAGCCCAAACTACACCGCCCACAAGTGTAAAGGCTGCATAAGTCGTCAAGACAATTGCAGTAACGGGAAGTGTGATCGGCAATAAAGGAATGCCGCGAAGGCAAGCTTTTTTGAAATCTTTTCGGCATTTTTCCAAGTAAGGGATTTTTTCTTTATTCTTTGCAGGTAAAAATTTATCTTCATCAAAAAGTTTAGCGCTAATGCGTTTCATGTATGATTTTTGGGCAGCCTTAAATGCTGCACGTGTAACGGTTTTGTCGCCAAATTCTTCTTTAAAAATGTTATCATCAAATTCCGGCGTTAAAATTTGTTGGGAAATGAGTTTTTGAATGTGCAGGTTGGATTTATCCATTAAAATTAAAAGACCGCGTGGTTCATATGTTAATTTTTTAATCAATCTGCCGGCCGGATGTGATTGAACCATTCTCCGCAGTGTGTACATTTCTATATGCGGTATATCCGAACCTTTCCCTGCTTTTTTATATTCTTTGCGAATTTTGCGAAGCTCTTTTTTTAGGGTTAAAAGCTCTTGACGGAGTTTATAAGCTGTATATCGGGCCACACGCATATTTAATTTGTTGCGCATCTTCATAACCTGAGCATCATTTTTGATTTTTTCAAGCCCTCTTAATTCTTCTTGCATGGTTTTCTCCTTTTTTTTTGAGGTTTTCGGGGAAAAATGACTTCATATTTATCCAAGCCTTTATCCA
>DLOI01000058.1:18169-21119 GCA_002477185.1 Alphaproteobacteria bacterium UBA7488
ATCTATTATACGGGGGGGGGGCATTGTCAAGTTTTTTTTACGCAGCGTTTGAAAATTTTAAATAGGTAATTGTTCCAAGCTGTTTGGGGCAAAAAAGTTATGTCTAATGATACATCTTTGGATTAATCACATTGTTATTTGAACATATATTTAATTATTACATTATTTGAAATGATCGATTATAAAGCAAGAACATTGAACGTGTATTTTTGAATTTTTTTTCATTCATTAAAAAAGTTTATTTTTCCCTTGAAATTTATATCCGAAATAGGGTAATATGTCGACAATCATTATTGAAAAATAAAGAACTTTCGGCACTGTTTTTATCTATGCCGATTGATGAACGTAAAGGAAAAACCATGCAACAAAAAATCAATGAATTAAAGCCTTTGCTTCTTCAGGGAATTGAACAAGCTAATACGTTGTCAGCTTTGGATGAAATTCGGGTGCAGGCTTTGGGCAAAAACGGGCGCATAACGGCGTTGATGAAGGATTTGGGCGCTTTGCCGATTGAGGAAAAAAAGGCGGCCGGGCAATTGTTAAACGTTTTTAAAACGGATGTCGCAGGTGCCATTGAATCAAAAAAAGCAGCGTTAGAAGCAGCCGAACTTAACGCAAAATTGGCAAGCGAAACGGTGGATGTGACCTTGCCCGTACGCCCCGACACAAATGCCGGGCATATTCATCCTGTGTCTCAGGTGATGGAAGAAATGTTGACTATTTTTGCCCAAATGGGTTTTGATTTGGCCGAAGGTCCCGATATCGAAGACGATTGGCACAACTTTGAAGCTTTGAATATTCCCAAAGACCATGCCGCCCGCCAAATGCAAGCGACTTTCTTTATGGACGGCGATTTGGATAAAGTATTGCGTACGCACACGTCAGGCGTTCAGATTCGCACAATGGAAAACAAAAAGCCGCCGATTAAAATTGTGGCTCCGGGGCGCGGGTACCGGCGCGATTATGATATGACGCACACGCCGATGTTCCACCAAATCGAAGGGTTGGTGGTTGATACGCACACGAATTTGGCGAATTTAAAAACGGTATTGGTCGAATTTATGAAGTTGTTCTTTGAAACCGACGATATTGCGTTGCGTTTCCGTCCGTCTTATTTCCCTTTTACCGAACCGTCTTATGAAGCCGATTTGGGGTGTGAACGCAAAAACGGCGAATTCAAAATCAAATCCGGTGCAGGATGGATGGAATTGCTCGGGTGCGGGATGGTACACCCCAATGTGTTGAAAAACGCAGGGCTTGACCCCGATGTGTACCAAGGTTTTGCTTTCGGTTGCGGCGTTGACCGTTTTGCCATGCTGAAATATGGCATTCCCGATTTGCGCAGCTTTTTTGACGCGGATATGCGTTGGATTAAGCATTACGGCTTTTTGCCAAACGATGTGCCGACGATTACCAGCGGTTTAAGTTTCAATGCGGGAGGGAAAAAATAATGCGCGTTTCAATCAATTTGCTTAAAAAATTCATCGATACAACTGCGTCTGCTAAAGAAATTGCCGATAAATTAACCGCTATCGGGTTAGAGGTTGAAGAAATCATTGATAACGCAACCGCTTTAAAGGAGTTCGTTATCGGCGAAATTAAAACCAAGGAAAAGCATCCTAATGCCGATAAGTTAAATATCTTGGGCGTGTGGGATGGTAAGCAGATGCTGCAAATCGTGTGCGGCGCGCCAAATTGCTATGTCGGCATGAAATCCGTGTTGGCGCATGAGGGGGTAATTATCCCGCTGTATAATGAGGCTCTTAAAAAAGGTGTGATTCGCGGCGTGGAAAGCTGTGGCATGATGTGTTCTCAAAAAGAATTGGGCATTTCCGATTCTCACGAAGGCATTATGGACGTCAAAACCGACTTGCCGGCTGGTACGCCGATTGCCGATGTGTTGGGGGCGGANNTTTTGGATGTGAACGTGACGCCCAATCGCGGGGATTGTTTCGGTATCCAAGGCATCGCGCGCGATTTGGCCGCAACAGGTATCGGTACGTTTAAACCCGAACATGCCACCGAAATTAAAGGTTCGTATCAATCGCCGATTTCGGTTACAATTGAGGATGAAAACTGTCCGCAATTTATCGGCCGATATATTAAGGGTGTGAAAAATGTGTCAAGCCCTGATTGGATGAAGGAGGCTTTAATCGCCGCTGGTTTACGCCCGATTTCATTTTTGGTGGACGTGACGAATTATTTAAATATTCGCGATTGCCGCCCGATGCATGTGTTTGACGCCGATAAATTGACGGGCAATATCACGGTGCGTTCGGCAGTTGAGGGCGAAAAACTGCTTGCGCTGGATGGGAAAGAATACACGTTGCAAGAGGGTATGACGGTCATTGCCGATGACAAAGGCGCGCAAAGCATTGCCGGCATTATGGGTGGCGAAGAAACGGGCTGTTCGATGGACACAGTTAATATCTTTTTGGAATCGGCATATTTTAAACCGCTATCTATTGCCAGAACGGGGCGTTTGCTCAATGTCGAATCGGATTCGAGAACCCGTTTTGAACGCGGCATTGACCCGGCAAGTGCTGTGCAAGGCATGCAAGATGCAACTGCTTTAATTCTTGAATATTGTGGTGGCGAAGCGTCCGACCTTGTCAAGGCAGGGGCAGAACCCGATTGGCATCATGAAATCAATTTCGATTTTAATCAAGTCAAACGTTTGGTCGGGATGGATATCGCGCACGATAAAATGGTCGAAATTTTGCAAAAATTGGGCTTTACGGTTGAGGGCGATAAAATCACGGTGCCGTCTTGGCGTGTTCATGATGTAACGGGCAGTGCGGACATTGTTGAAGAAATCGTGCGCATTTACGGACTGGAAGATTTGCCCGTTGCTCCGATGCGCCCCGATGAATTGCCTGTCAGTATTTTATTGCCGCATCAAAAACGCGAAGTGGCTGTGCGCCGTGCGTTGGCTGCTCGCGGTTTGAAC
>DLOI01000076.1:0-3915 GCA_002477185.1 Alphaproteobacteria bacterium UBA7488
TTTTGCCCGAATCGTTTGGTTAGCCGCCACACCGCCGGAAACCACAATATCTTTGGCATTCGGATATAATTCTTTAAAAATTTTAATACCATGATTTAAACGGTCTTCAATTTGTCTAACAACAGCCGCTTGGAAACTTGCGCATATATCGCTTTTGTCTTGTTCGGATAATTTGATTTGCTTTTCAATACAAACGCGTACAGCGGTTTTAAGCCCGGAAAACGAAAAATCGCACCCTTCTCTTCCTCGCATCGGAACAGGAAATTGGAATTTTTTCCCGTCGCCTTCTTTTGCGCGCTTTTCCAAATTGGGGCCTCCCGGATAGCCGATATTCAACATTTTGGCAACTTTATCGAAAGCTTCTCCGGCCGAATCGTCAATGGTGGAACCCAATTTTTTATATTTGCCGACCCCTTCAACGATTAAAATTTGACAATGGCCGCCCGAGGTCAACAATAATAAATACGGGAATTCAACGGGATTGGTCAAACGCGGTGTTAATGCGTGTCCTTCTAAATGGTTGACGGCAATAAAGGGCAAATTATGACATAAAGCGATTGATTTTGCGGTCATGACACCGACCAAAACGCCTCCGATTAATCCGGGGCCGCCGGCAACGGCAACGNNCAACGGCGGATAAATCTTTAAAATGAACGTTTGCTTTGCTAAGAGCTTCTTTAATTAAGACATCGCATTTTTCCAAATGCGCCCGTGCGGCAATTTCAGGAACGACGCCGCCATATCTGCGATGCTCGTCATATTGAGACCATACGACGGATGATAAAATATTTCTGTTTTCATCCACAATGGCACAAGCTGTTTCGTCACAGCTCGATTCAATGCCCATAACTAAACTTGCACTCATTTTGTTTCCTTTTTTTTAAGTTGTATATCCAAAGCCCCGCCGCCGTTTTTCCATGAATAGCTTTTGATAACATGTTGAAATATCGTCGTATCGAGCCATAATTCAATTTCGTTTTTTATAGCCCCCGGTGTTAATAAACCTTTCCCTGTGATAACGGTTACTTTTTTTGAACCGTGATTTTGATGTAGAGTTAAAAACCGTTTTAATGCACCGTAAGCGTCTTCTAACGTTAAACCATGTAAATCAAGCGTATAGGATATTTCTGCAATTGGTGCGCGTCTGACACGTAAACGCGGGGGCAAAGAAGCCTTTTGACCATCAGCTCGTTTCTTTTTTGAAAGCGGGCAGATTGTTTTGGCAAGTTCTTGCCACAAAGCTTCATCCTCGTTCATGATACACCCTATTTCGGCAACAACAAATAATACCTGCCATTAGAATTCATGCGCCCTGCCTTATGAAATGCATCGGAGCCATGTCCCCAAAAGAAATCGGCGCGAATTGGTCCCGTAATGGCATTGCCGACATCTTGAGCCATAACCAAACGATTTAATTTGGCTCCATCGGGATCACGAACTTCCAAAAACATCGGTGTGTGCATCGGAATGAACTTTTTATCCACAGCCACGGAACGTTTTGGGGTTAAAACAACGCCTGCGGACCCGTAGGGGCCTTCTTTATTTTCTTTAAAGAAAATATATCTCGGATTTTGTGCCATAAGTTTGCGACCTTTAGACGGATTTTGTTGTAACCACTTCTTCATGGCAGGCATTGAATATCCACCAGCTGGTCTGACACCGTTTTCTTTCATGATTTGGCCTAAACTTTTAAAGGTATGACCGTTACTGCCGGCATATCCGAGTTGAATTTCTTCACCGCTTGGCGTTGTCATGACGCCCGACCCTTGGATTTGCATGACAAATAATTCCACAGGGTCATCTGCCCACGCCACAATGGGTGCATAATTTGAAGTGGATTCGATTTTTTTGCGAGATGCCAATTTTTGCCCTTGGCGATAACCTTTGGGCGCCCCGTAAACGGGCACCTGCCCCGCATGTGTTTTCGTACGTGTACCGTTAAGTTCCGCTTCATAATAACCTGTTATTTTCCCCTTATCTTTGCCCTTTGAGATGACTTTATAAGGTGTCAAAGATTTTTCAATATATGAGCGGATTTTTGAGCCTGATGCATTTTGATTCTTTTTCAAACCGGCACAAAATTCTTTATAATCCGCCGTTGGTCTGGCACAGGAACGTAACATAGCGGGCAATGCTTGGCGAATATTATCATCTTCCCATCCATCAAGTTTGGAATATGAAACTTTTTCCAAAGTAAATTCGCGGCCCTTATCCAATTCATGGCCGCAGGAGGTTAATAATAGAATAAAACTGAGGGCGACAAGTGTTTTATGCATGTTCCACCCCACTTTTTGTAGCCGTGATAATCCAATTATCATGCCCTTTGCGTTTGAAAGTCCAAACATCTTCAACGGTCGCAACCGTCATCGGGTCTCCTTCAATCACTTCCCCTTTTTCGTTTTTAAGCAAATTAATTTGTTCCGAAATAAATTCGACGGTAACTTCTTTCAAATCTTGCGCTTTTTTTAGCACTTTAGCCGAAGATAAGCAAACCAATGAAAAGTCAACACTGTTTTTTTTCGCTTCACGTGTTTCTATGGCTTTGACAAATGTTTCATAGACTTTGGGTGCCAAAAAATCTTTTAACTCTTTTTTGCGGCCTTTGGCGAAAGCATTGGAAACCACATGAAACGTCATTTTTGCGCCACGCAAAAAATCCTCTTCGCTCAAAGTTTCTTTTTTTTGTTGCATAAGAGCATTTGTCGGAATTATCATTTTGATAATTTTGCCGTCTTTCCCGGAAATCAGTTCAATTTTTTCCGAATTTGGTTCCTTTTTTTGCTTTTTATTGATAACACTGTATAACCACCACCCTAAATAGGCAACGATTAACAATAACCCGATATTTTCAACAGACATATTCTTTTCCTTTTTGCTTTACATTTTTTTATTTTAATTATATATATAACCTGATATTTAATTTTTTTTCAAGAGGATTTTTAAAAATGGCTCAAACACAAGATACACAAACCCCCAATGCTCCCGCTGTTCAAATTATCGCCCAATATGTTAAAGATTTATCTTTTGAAGCCCCCGGGTTGCCTGCTATGCTTCTGGGAATGACAACACCACCGGCTATTACGGTTGATATTGACGTCAAAGTGAATAAGACGGACCAAGATGGTGTTTTTACGGTAGAATTGACAATTAAAGCCAATGCCACGGCTGGAGAAGATAAAAAAACATTGTTTATTTGTGAGTTGGTTTACGGCGGTTTGGTTGCGATGAATGTGCCCAAAGAACATTTGGAACCGATGCTGTTGGTTGAAATCCCGCATTTGTTATTCCCTTATGCACGCGCAATCATTTCCAATATAACACGAGACGCGGGTTTGCCTCCGTTACAAGTCAATCCGATTGATTTTGCCGCCCTCTATCGTCAAAGAAGCGCACAAAATCAACAAGAAAAGGCAAATTAAGTCATATAATTTTATTCATATCAGGAAAAAGATTGTACTTTTATCCGACTTTATAGTAATATAAAGTTGTTTTGAAGGAGAACTGCATATGGTATTGAAAATAGCCCTGTGGGCGTTTCTTATCGGCTCTTTGGTTTTGGGTTATTTCGGAATGCAAGCGGCCGGTGTCACGACGACTTTAATCGGCATCGGTGTTTTGTTTGTATTGGTTTTCTTGGTTTATTTCCTGTTTCAACTCGGATTTGAAGCCTTTTTGGTTTTTCTAAAGTTTTTTGGTATCGCGATAATTGTCGGTATTCTTATTTTATTGACAATACGCGGTTGTAATATGGTTATTGCCAAAGGTAAACAAGCTACGCATGTCGTTGTTCAAAAAACCAATGAGATGACCGAAAAGATTAGGGAAAACGTGACATCAGAAGCAAAAGATTCAACTTTAGACAATTCGGGTTCTTGGTTCTCTGGCATTAAATCTTATGTCTCAAGTTGGGGGGCG
>DLOI01000076.1:3933-9696 GCA_002477185.1 Alphaproteobacteria bacterium UBA7488
ACTATACCAGCCCCTGTCGTCCCTACCCCAAAAGAAATCAGCGGTTTTGTATCGCATGTTTATTCCGGAAACATTTTTAAACTCGGGAACAATTTTTTAAAGCTATATGGCGTTGATGTTCCCAATATCAAGCAAACATGTATTGATAAACGCGGAGAAACATATAATTGTGGGCAAATGGCCAAACAACGCCTTGAAAAACTGTTATTAAACAAAAATGTTATTTGCCAAACGGTCACCCGTTATGCACAAAATCAATATGATGTTACCTGTACCCTTAAAGGTTATGATGTCGGTGCCACGGTGGTGGCTGTCGGATGGGCTATAGCCGACAGGCATGTGACTGATGCTTATGTGCCTTATGAAAATCAAGCGCGCACTCAAAAACAAGGGCTTTGGGCGGGTAAATTTATCGCCCCTTGGACTTATCGCCAAAAGGTAGCAAACGGGCAAGAAAATCAAGCGCAAGGTGGTTTTTTGCGAGGGTTGTTTAAATGAAGCAATTTATCTCAACAAGCGAAGAAGAAACACTTCAAATTGCCGCACAATTTGCAAAAATGTTGAAGCCCGGCGATGTTGTCGCTTTGCATGGGACACTCGGTGTCGGCAAAACCGCTTTTACACGCGGCGTTATCCAATCGTTAACAGATGCAAAAGAAGTACCAAGCCCGACTTTTACGTTGTTGCAAACGTATGATACCCCTGATTTTACTTTATACCATTTTGATATGTACCGTTTAAAGTCGCCTGAAGAAGCGTACGAAATCGGTATTGAAGATGCGTTTACTGACGGTGTTTCGTTTATTGAATGGCCACAAAAAATCGGTTCGCTACTGCCAAAAAAACAGATTGACGTGTCAATTGAAATAAAACCTGATTATAGATTAATTACAATTAAAGGAGAATGAATGACCAGGGCTGAACAAATAAACGCGTTTTTGAAAAACGCCGGATGGGAAAATGCTAACCGTTCCTTTTTGGCAGGCGATGCCTCACTCAGAAGCTACGACCGCGTTGAATTAAATGGCAAAACGGCTGTTTTTATGGATGCTCCACCGCCACCAGATCCAGAAAATTATCTGCCGGCTCAATTAGTAAATATCCCTCAGTGGCTGCTTGTAGATGATTTGTTAAAAAAATTGGGCGTACATTCCCCGAAAGTGTTTGCACATGATATTGAAAACGGGTTTGTTTTATTGGAAGATTTGGGTGATAACAGCTTTACGCGCATGCTTGATAGTGGTTATGATGCCCGCACATTATACCGTATGGCCACGGAAAGCTTAATTAAAATTGGCAAAGATTTTAAAATATCGCCCGAAAAAGAATATATTTATAATAAGGAACGTATGATGGCTGACATCGACCATTTGCCGAATTGGGTTGTCAAATATGTTTCAAAAGTGAATATGACACAAAACGAATGGGATGAATATCATGATATTTGGTCGGAATTAATTGATAAAATGCAAACTGTTCCACGCGGGCCGGCTTTATATGATTATCATGTAGATAATTTAATTTTAACACCTGTAAATACGTGTGGCGTATTAGATTTTCAAGATGTCNNCAATCCAAGATGTACGGACAACGGCGGCAACTTATGATATTATGACATTGTTGGAAGATGAACGCCGTTTGGTTGCGCCTGATATCAAGCAGGAAATGATGGATTTATATTTTGGGGCATTCCCTCAACTCAATACGACCGAAATTCGTTCGCTCAGCCAGTTGGTCGCACTTCAACGCCATATTAAGGTTGTCGGACAATTCATTCGTTATTTTTATAAAGACGGTAAAGATAAATATATGAAATATGTACCACTCGTATGGTATTTGATTGAAAATTGCCTTGAAAATCCGCATACAAAACGTTTGAAACAGTGGATGGACAAATATGTTCCGATTGAATGTCGCGAAAGATTTAACCCAAAGGATGCCTCACATGCCTAAAATTCAAACGGCTATGATTTTGGCCGCCGGCCGCGGCACCCGCATGGGAGCGTTGACAGATATTAAACCCAAACCTTTAATGGAAATTAAGGGCAAAACATTGTTACATTACATTTGTCAAAAATTGGCACATTTCGGTGTGACAAAAGTGGTTGTCAATACGGCATATAAAGGGCAGATGATTAAAGACGCTTTGAAAAATGCTCCCGTACCTGTTGTTTTTTCCGATGAAGAACAAGCCCTTGAAACGGGTGGCGGTGTTAAAAACGCCCTGCCCTTATTATTGCCGAACGGCAAAGACGGTTTGTTTGTGATTAATGCCGATGCTTTATGGGATGAACCAACGCGCAGTGTTTTTGAACGATTAGAAAAAGCCTGGAATCCCGATGAAATGGATATCCTATTGGCTATGGTGCCCAAATCCCAAACAATCGGAGATTACGGAAAAGGCAATTATTTTATAGAAAACAACCGTTTGCGGCGTATCCGCCCGGATGAAAAGGATGCACCCTATTTTTATATGGGTGTTCATATTTTGCATCCGCGAATTTTCGAACAATCGCCCGATGGTTTTTTCAGCTTACGCGATTTATTTGACAAAGCGCAATCAAACAAACGTTTGGGATATGTTATTCACGACGGCAGTTGGTATCACGTCGGCACGCCCGAAGCTTTACAAGAAACAAACGACAGGTATATGCCATGATTTATAATGTCAATTTATCTGAAAATTTTGCCGATAAATTGGCTGAATATGTCTTGTCAAAAAAAATTGACGACCCTTTTGAAATGGCTCGGTTACAAATTATTTTACCGACAAGGCGAGCATGCCGAACAGTTAAAGAAGCTTTTTTACGTGCAAGCCAAGAACGCACTTTATTATTGCCCAAATTAACACCGTTGTATGAATTGGATGATTTGCAAATTGATTTGCCCCCGAAAATGCCAAATATTCAGCGGATTATGCTGCTTGCAAAATTATGTTTGGCAAAACCGAATATCAGCACGCCGGACAAAGCGGTTATCGTTGCGTTTGGTTTGGCATCCTTGCTGGATGAATTTTACCAACATGAAGCGGATATGGGCAAACTTGCCGATTTGGTTCAAGAAAAACAATTCGCCGAACATTGGATGGAAACGGTTGAATTTTTGGATATTATCCATGATGCGTGGCCAAAAATTTTGAACGAATTTGGTCAAATCGATGAAATGGATTATACCATCCGTATGATAAAAGCCACATCAGAGAATTGGAAACAAAATCCCCCGGAACATCCGATAATTATGGCTGGGTTCGACGGTTCCATTCCGGCCGTTATTGAACAAGCAAAAGTTGTCAACAATTTAAAAAACGGCGATTTGTTTTTTAACGGCGTCGATACAACGATAAAAACGCAAGAATTTAAAAAATTGCCCGATAACCATTACCAATATGCATTTAAAAAGTTGTTGGAGGCTCTTCACACGCAACCCGAACAATTAATATCTTTATCGCCGCGTTGCAGTTGCGAACACTTGATAAGCGAAGCTTTTAAGCCTGCTGCGCAAACAAATACGTGGCAATTTATCGATTCACTTGACAAAGAAACATTGAAAAACGTAACCCTTTTTGAATGTGAAACAATGAATGAAGAGGCTTTAACCGTTGCCCTTATTTTGCGCCAAACTTTGGAAACACCTGCAAAAACGGCCGCTTTTGTTACAACGGACAGGATGCTTGCAAGGCGTGTGATTGTTGAAATGAAACGATGGGGTGTTGAACTTGATGATTCGGCCGGTACGCCGCTTTACCAAACCGAAATAGGCGTTTATTTGTTGTTGATGGCCGAAATGGCGCAACTGGGCGGCAGCGGTTCGGCGAAATTGGCACTTTTAAAACATCCGCTCAGCGCAGATAAGATGAATCCGTCCGCTTTTCGGGTAAAGGTTAAAGCAGCCGAATTTGACGCACGATTAAAAAATCATCGCTTGGATATTCAAACACAAACGGATTTTGCCCCCTTCATTGCGCGTTTTCAAAACAATATTTTGGTGCCGTTTAAAACTTTGTTACAAGAACATATTGCTTTGGCGGAATCTTTGGCTACCAGTCATGACCGTACCGGCATTGAACGGTTATGGAACAATGACGCGGGTCAAGAAGCCTACAAGCTTATAACCGAATTGCTTGAATATGGGGATATTTTGGGAGAGATTGAACCGGCATTTTATCCGACCCTTTTAAAATTATTTATGTCAAATACATCGGTACGCCCTCGATATGGCATGCATCCGCGATTGGATATNNGATATTTTAGGCCCCATTGAAGCGCGTATGAGCCAAGCTGACATTATGATTGTCGGTGGATTAAATGAAGGGTCTTTTCCGCAAATTCCCGAAACGGGTCCATGGTTAAATCGCCCGATGCGCAAATCGTTAAATTTGCCATCGCTTGAAAGCAAAATTGCCACAGCAGCAATGGATTTTGCCCATTGTTTATGCGCCAAAGAAGTATATTTGACAAGGTCCTTAAAAGCGGATGGTTCCCCAACTATTCCATCACGCTTTTTATCGCGTTTGGAAGCGGTGTTAAAAGCGGGCAATATTATTTGGGAAAAACATTGGCCGCAGATGGCGCGTCTTATTGATAAACCAACTGAATCAAAACCGGNNCCCGCCGTTATCGGCACGTCCTCGTTCATTATCTGTTACAAAAATCGAATTGTGGATGCGCGACCCATATGCCATTTATGCGCGCTATATTTTGAGACTGTATCCGCTTGACAATTTGGAAACTTTACAAAAAGGATTGTTGTTCGGAAATGCCGCCCATAAAGCATTGGAGCGGTTTATCAAACAAAATCCGGCCTCGTTGGATGAAAAAAAATTGTTGGCATTCGGAATAGATACATTTAAATCATGCGGGTTTGATGAAGGCGATTTGGCTTTTTATATGCCGAAATTTGAAAATATTGCCAAATGGTTTTTATCGCAGCAAGCTGCTCGCCAAGGCGTTGCCACACAAAGCATCGTTGAACAAAAAGGCGAAATTGTTTTATCTTTGCCTCATGGCCCCTTTAAATTATCCGGAACTGCCGACCGTATTGATATTTTAAAAGACGGGTCGGTTCAAATCATTGATTATAAAACGGGCACCGTTCCATCAGTCAAAGAAGTTCATGCGGGTTTTGCCCCTCAATTGCCGTTGGAAGCTTATATCTTAACCCAAGGCGGTTTTGAAAATGTTCAATCGCGTGAAGTTGCCGACTTGTCCTACTGGAAATTGTCGGGTAAAACGAACGGGTCAAAAATCACTTCGCTGTTGGGAAAAAATGATAAGAATTTGGATTCGTTAATCATAAAATCCGCAGAAGGGGTCAAGGCACTTATCCATACTTTTGATGATGAAAATACGCCTTATGAGAGTTGTCCCGTGCCCGAAAAAGCCCCTAAGTATAATGATTATGAGCATTTATCGCGAGCCAAAGAATGGTTAAATGCCGATGATGACGAGGATGAAGACTATGAATGATTTGCTTAAAATAATCAATAAAGATCAACAAAAAGCCAGCAATCCTTTGTCCAGCGTTTGGGTTGCGGCATCGGCCGGTTCGGGCAAAACAAAAGTGCTGACCGACCGTGTGTTAAATTTGCTATTGTTAAACGGCCAACCCGAAAAATTATTATGTTTAACTTTTACTAAAACTGCCGCCGCCGAAATGTCCAACCGTATCAATGACGTTTTAAAATCGTGGGTTGTGATGTCGGATGAAAAATTGGCCGAAGAAATTGAAAAACTGTCGGGCGATTATGCCGACAGCGAATTGTTG
>DLOI01000031.1:0-1578 GCA_002477185.1 Alphaproteobacteria bacterium UBA7488
TTGGATTTAAAAATTAACGCCGCCCGTTTGGAAGCAAAACTTGTCGAAAAAGGTTTCCCGACATACGAACAATGGAATGAACAAACAAGATATCCTTATGGGGGCAAAGCGCCAGTTATGGAAGAAAAATACGCCGTTTTATCCAGAATCGAACGTTACGGTATTGATATGGCTTCCAATATTCAATTTNNTAATTTGTATCCCGTCCCCGCACTTATATGAGCCATTTTTGGGATTTTATTGAAAATTATAAAGAAGCATTGAACGCCGGGCAAAGCGCACCACGGGTCATTCAAAAAAGCCATGCGAATAATCTACACAGAAAACCTGACACATCGCGCGGCGACCGCACGGGCGGGACAAGTGCCATATGGTAATTAAGCAGTTATAAAACAAATAAAAAAAAGTTTGTTTTATAATAATTCTTCATAAAGGCAGCCGATATGGGNNAAAACGGTTTTCGGACAAAAATTTAAAATAAATTGCTTTTTTATTTCGTTGACAAGCTCAAAAAACAAGCTTAGCATACGTATATCCGTTTGATTGAATGAAGGGCGCCATGGAACAAAACATCCGAAAATCAAAACCTTATTTTTTTAATTTAACTAAAATCAACGATGGGTTTGCAGGCGGAAAAGATTTAGCTGTTTTAAATTATGCACGCACTCTTTTTTACGACACACGGCATGATAAATGCACTTACCACGGCGAAATTTTAGGGGTATCGGTTGAATGTGACGGCACAAAAACGCCCGAGCAAATTTTATCCGAAGTAAAAAAACGGCATGAAAGCATGCGACAAGATTTTATCGAATCGCCCTATGGCAAATGGCTGATTGATTTTGAAAACGCATTTAAAAATCTTGGCGGGACGGCTCTTACAAACGCCATTCAAGGTACTGTTAAAACGGGCACCATGTTGCCGTTAATCAAATGGTATAAAGAAGCCATGCAAACACAAACCGTCATTAACGGTTTTCTTGAAAAGCACCAAGACGGATTAAAATATGCCGATGCCCTGTTTGATTTGACATTGAATACAAAAAATATTGCGCTTATTTTAAAGGAAAACAATTTCCCCGATGAAAAAACGGTGTATGAAGAATTACGCGACCGCGGGCAAATCCCCGAACGCGAATTGGCGGAAAAATTCATCGGCGCTTGTTTATATCAAATGCCGATTGCCAATAAGGCACGGTATAATGTTTTGATAAATTCTTACAAAGACGGCTTAGGCAAGCAAGATAAAATGACCCCGTCACTGTGGCTGATAAATTTATCCGAACGACCGACTGTTCCCCTATCAAATGTTTCTTATAACGTGCAAGAGATTGTCAAAACCCACAGTATTGAAGAACGCCTATTTCCACAGCGCGGGAAAAATCCGTTGCATGAAAAATGATTATTTGATTTTAAATTGTCGGTAACGGCTTTTTCAAAGGCGATTCAAAGAGCAAAACACCTTATAAGATGATACCGCCGCCCAAAACCGTATCGGCCGCATGCAACATATCATTTACATCCTCTGATTCAAAAGGCAGCACATCGCCCGCCGCATCAAGCGCGCCATAAAAAACT
>DLOI01000031.1:1699-4119 GCA_002477185.1 Alphaproteobacteria bacterium UBA7488
TGCCATCACGCGCAACGGCTGGTGCGGTACTTCGGGCAACGCCACCCAATTACATGCTTTTGCATAACATGCTGTTGACAAAGTTTCGCTTACATCTCCGACAATCACGCGGTTGTTTTGCGCGTCAATATCTACAACAAACAACGGCTCACTATACGCAACGCCCAACCCTTTGCGTTGGCCGATGGTATAATGCCAAAACCCTTGATGAGTCCCCAAAACCTTCCCCGACGTATGGACAATTTCGCCGCACCTTGGTGTTTGTTCCAACAAATCGGTATAATCGCCGGCATAAAAATCTTGGCTGTCGGCTTTGTCGGCCACCGCTAAAGAACGGTCGCGCGCCATTTGGCGAACTTCTTCTTTGGTAAAACCACCCAACGGAAACAACGTGCGCGCCAATTGTTCTTGTGTCAAACGGTACAAAAAATAACTCTGGTCTTTTTTATCATCCACCGCTTTTTTAATGACAAACCGATTGCCCGCCTTTTCAAGGCGCACATAATGACCCGTCGCAAAGTAATCAAACGAAACGCCTTGTTCCTTAGCCTTATCCGCCAATAATCCGAATTTCATTTTTTGGTTGCACATAATGCACGGATTGGGCGTATTGCCCGATAAATAAGATTCTTTAAAATACTTTAAAACTTCTTGTTTATATTCTTCGGATAAATCGACGATATACGCGTCCATCCCTTTTGACATAGCCCATTTTTGAATGTCCTTAATATCTTGTTTTTCACTCGGCCCGTAGCACGACTTGCCCGCGGGTTTTAGGGACGGAATGTCTTTATTGTAAATGGACATCGACAACCCGACAACATTGTAGCCTTGCTCTTGCAACAACAAAGCCGTCAACGTCGAATCGACACCGCCGCTTAAACCCACGGCAACCGTTTTGTTTAACGAAGCATTTTGATTTAAAGTATTCATTTACGACACCTTCGGTAATGTGTATAAGTAATAGGTATAACCCGCGTAAGCGCATAAAAAGGCAAAACCGATGCGTCTGGAAAATTGTTTTTTCCAAAACGCCACACCGATTAATACCNNGCGACAGCCGTTACCAACGTCATTAACACGACATCGGGTGTCATGGATTGTGGCACTATAACGGGCATAAACAATGCGGTTACACCCAAAATAAACAATGCATTATAAATATTTGACCCGACAACGTTGCCAAACGCCACGGCGCTTTGCCCCCTGAAAGATGAAGCAACCGAGGTTGCCAATTCGGGCAACGATGTCCCAACCGCGACAATCGTCAAACCGATAACGGCTTCGGACACACCCCAATCGCGCGCCAAAATAATCGAATTATCGACCAACAATTTAGCGCCCAAAATCGTCAGCGCAATCCCGCCGACGGCTTTGACCAAAGACCACAAAAGCGGTGTTTTGGTTTCATTTTGTTGTGTTTGAATTTCTTTGGCCTTTTGGCGTTTTTGTTCTTTTTTATCCGAATAATAAGAATACGCAACATAAAAAATCAACATCGCCGTTAAAACAGCTCCCATGAAAAAATTGATTTTACCAATGACGAGTGCGACAATCAATGCCAACGTGGCAATCGCCAAAAAAGCGCCGTCGCGTTTAAACGCTTTGACATCAATTTTAACCGGCACGATAAAGGCCGCCATGCCCAGCACCAACAAAATATTGGCAATATTCGACCCGACAACGTTACCGACGGCAATGCCTTCTGACCCTTTATAAACGGCAATTAAACTGGTCAACAATTCCGGCGTAGAAGTGCCGAATCCGACTAAAGTCAATCCAATCAGCAATGAAGATACGCCTAATCTTTTGGCCAACGCAACCGACCCGTTTACCATTACATCGCCGCCCCACGCCAGCAAAAACAAACCCAACATCAACCATATGTAAATCATAAAACACCCTTTTATAAAACTAAAAAACAAAAAAATTAATTTTATTTATACAATCATTTTTATGATTTTCCAAGTAAAAACAAAACAGGAGCTCTTATTAACACGCAAAAACGCATTTTGCCTCCTTAAGTCTAGAAATTAGTCTATTTTATGACATTTATATGACGCAGCTGAGACAAAAATATGACATTTTTTGTCATACAATCGTATTTACTTGATTGATATGCCCGTTCTTTGATATGAAAGATTTCGAATTACAACATATATTAAGGAGTTCTTATGAATAAGATTTTAAGCGTTTCTGCCGCAGCCCTCATTTTAGGGTCAGCAATAACCGCTCACGCGGCCGGTTTCCAATTGTCCGAATACTCAACGACAAACCTCGGCCGTTCGTTCGCAGGTGTTGGTATGGTCGGTGACGACTTTTCAGCAATCGGTTACAACCCTGCCTCATATTTTTGTCTCAGCTGCGTCATATAAATGTCATAAAATAGACTAATTTCTAGACTTAAGGAGGCAAAATGC
>DLOI01000045.1:0-4736 GCA_002477185.1 Alphaproteobacteria bacterium UBA7488
ATAAAGGTGGCGGTCAATAACTTGCGGCAAGTTTTCAAACAAGGGCGGCGGAAAGGGTCTTGATAATCATTATTGCCGTTAAGAGATTGCTGTTGTTTTTTTGCCTTGTAAAAAATATTCATTTGATTTTTGACGTGTATGGGAGTATTTTAAAAATGTTCAAAAAATGAAGGGAGACATTTTATGAAAATATTTTTTACCGCCGTTTTAATAATTCTTTTTGCTGTCGGTGCACGAGCGCACAGTTCACATCATTTTGATGACATCATCGGTATGATACCGGAAGGTAATTCTGTTTGGCCCGATGGTGATGATTCATTTGAAGGACGGCATGCGTCGTATGGGCAAGACGATTACAGCATAAATTTTTCTAATGGCGATTCATATTACAAAATCGGCGACACTGTTTATGGTTCTGACGGGTCGTCATACACGCGAATCGGGGATACTGTTTACGGCCCCAACGGGTCAACATATACACAAATCGGCGACACGGTCTTTGGGCCGAATGGGTCATCTTACACCCGGATTGGCGATACGGTTTTTGGACCGAACGGGTCATCATATACAAGAATTGGCGATACGGTTTTTGGACCCGATGGAACGACTTGTACGCATTTAGGTAATGATATATATTGCAATTAATGCCTCTTTTTCGGGCTATTTCTATGCCGCTCGTGTGGGCAAAACGGCTCTTATACCCAACAAATTCGGTAAATTGTACGGTATTGTTTTGTGTTAAACATGATGCTTAATCTGTTATCACATAAATATCGCATTTATCGTTCAGTATGATGGCTTGGTTTGTGCAAGTGATTGATAAATCGAATGAAATTTGTTCTAAACCCAACCGGGGATTTAATCCAAAATAGTATGTCGGTAAGTTAAATGCCGCGTTTGAAATCGAACAATAAAATAAAGCGGCGGCTACGGCAAAGAGTAGGGCAATCAAGTTTATAAACCGTGTCATTGAAATTCGCCCCTTTCGACCATATCCAAAATTTTGTATTTAAAATCAGAATTGGCTAACAATTCCATGAATTCGTCAAAGTCAAAATCTTGCTTAAAATCTTCGACACATTGTTCTTGCGATTCTTCGGTGATTTCATCCCCCAAGCTTGCAAACGTATCGCCGTAAGGGACATATTCTTCGGCGTATTCGTGTTCATATTCATCGAAGTACATGTCAAACATGCCTTTCAAGCAGTCTTGAACATATTCTTCAATACCGGTTTGTTCATTTATTTTACTCATAAGACCCCTTTACTCTTTTATTGGCCTATAGATTATTACATATTGTATTTATTATGTCAACTAAAATAAATACGTATTGTAATTAATCTCAGAATATATTGATATTAATAGTAAAAAGAGCGGCAAAGAATATTCACATCTTCAAATAGGGTGACCCTATTTGAAAAGAGCAAACAGTGCAGGCGATTTTGGAGCTTGCCCTTTTAACACATCAAATTTTTTTATGAACTGAATAGGGCAACGGGTTATCCGTTAGGGCGGTTGTTCCCGACAAAGGCAAACACGAAAAGTAAAATGTGTTTATATTAAAAATAGTTGTTATTTATTCAAAGAAAACGCAAAATTTTACCGTCAGTGCCAGTTTATAATCCGGCTTTTTATCCGCCGCGTAAATTGCCTCCGCCACGAAGACGGGTATAGAAAAATTGCATTATAAAGTCAAATATTTGGAAAATATAACAATGCGCTTATTTGAACACGAAAGCTACAAACGCATAAACCTAAATAATAAGGTGTTGTTTTAAATAAATGTTTTGACAAAACTCCCCCGATAGACGACTAAATAAGTCGGCTAGCTGTTTTTGTCTTTTAAATAGGCGACAACTTTTTCATACGTTGCAACGTCAATTTCACGATAGCGGTAATATTGAAACATCCTTTTCAATTCGCTGTGAACCGTTAAAGGTGATTTATTTTGGCGCAAAGACACCTCTTTTACCAATTTTTTTATTTCATCGGCTTGCCTGCTTGTAATTTGGTTTGAAACCGTGATGGGTGTTTGTTGGATGTTGTACGGTGCCGAAACAGGCGTCGGCGACTTGATTAATAAGGTTGTCAATAATGTGAGAGCCGCGGCAGTGACGATAATGACAAAAATTATATTAATGCCGGACATATTGAGGGAAGGGAACATCAAAACATCTGACAGTTTTGTTTGATTTTTGACTTTGACCCGTGAAAGGATTTCTTCGACTTCATCTTTATATTCTTGCATTTTCAAATCTCCAGTGAATAGAATAGTATGCACATGCATACAATGTTATTTTACTGAGAAATTCCAAAATTGAAATAAGAAAATGCTTTATTTAGCCCACTTTTCTGCTTTTCATAATAACATCAGCAATATCAATGATTTCTATTGCCCTGTTTTCTTTGGGAACTTTGATAACCCTGTCGTACAGGGCAAAGACCAAATTGATTTTATCCATCGGTTCCAACTCATAATTGTTTTTGGACAGCCACCCTTCCAACGTTACGTAAATTTCTTTAATCACGTCAACGTTTAAATCCGAATCGTGTTTTTGAGGGGTATCTTCATAAATTTCGGCAATCGAAACATTCATTTTTTGGCAAAAGTCATTGATAAAATCGGTTTTGATTTTGCGTCGACCGGTCAGGTAGTGGTTCAACGCCCCTTGCGTAATACCCAGCAAGTCGGCAGCTTCTTCCTGAGAAAAGCCTTTGTTTTCAATAATATGTCTTAATCTGTCTTTTAACATTTTTAAAGTATATTACATTTTGAAATGAAAAACAAATACGGTACGTATTTTTATCTTGACATTATTAATTACATATCGTATTAAAAAAGAGGGGCGGTTAGGTTGTACTCACTTAAGCCGGTTTTTATAGGGCAAGCAATCGGGTTATATTGGCGCGGCGGAAAAGGGAAAAAGTTAAGTTCAATTCGTTTGTAAGTGATCCGTTTTTAAAAGAAGACCATATTGCCGATTGTAGGAAATTACATAGGGAACACGTCAAACTGTTTGATTTTTATGTAAGGGAGTAGTCCGGATATTGGGTGAGGCAAACAAACTTGTCACAATGCCAAATTTTAACGTAAAGGAGAAGAAAAAATCGTTAAGATGACAAAGAATGACGTACTTGTGATTTTAATTATAAACAAGCGTGATGTGTGTAAGAAAAAAGTGTATGAAAATCACCCTTTGAATATGGACAGAGAGCCAGTGAGGAATAGACAGAAGATGAAAATTAATGTGAAAGGTATATCAAAAACGAGCAATTTGGGTATGCCAAAGAAGACCGAGCGGAAGGCATACGAGGATAAGCCATATCCAATGCCAAAGATGACGCTGAGTGATGTATCGGGCGTAAATAGATTTAACAGTTATATAAAAAACACCCAGAACATAATAAATGAAGCATGTGTAAATGACAACCAATATATGTTAGAAACAAACAAGCGGATAAATGCATCCATTACTAAGTACAAAAATGGTGTTATATCGGTGTGTGGTTATTTTTTTAAAACGGGCGAAAGCATTGGTACAACAGATAAAAACGTTGTCAAAGTGTGCCCGACAAAATTTATTGAAGAAAAATGCAAAACCAATGTTAATACATTTGGCAACGATTTGGATGAAAATATACGTATAGATTCATTGACAAGTAAAAATATCAAGCAAGACCAAACAGCAAAAAAAAATTTACAAGTAACCTCCGTTATAAAATTAAAAAATAAAAATTTGACCCCCTCAAAAAAAAGAGTGCGTGGTTTTACAAAAACGACGTGTAAAACGTCGTTTAAAAAGTTGCTTGCGCGTGCTGATGACGTGTTTCAAACAGCCATTCGGTGGNNGACGATTTCACGTGCATCACCTGCGGAGCAAAATTCCCCAAAGGTGAAAGAACGCGTTTGCATGCCGGCCATTATATCAGCCGAAAAAACAAATCCACGCGTTGGGATGAAGAGAATGTCAACGCGCAATGTGCTGCTTGTAATTTAAAGCAATCGTTGGCGGATGTGGAAATCATCCACCGATATGAAACGGCGTTAAAAGCTAAGTATGGCGAAGATGTATTAGATAGGTTGTTTCAAAAAAAGCATCAAACGTTAAAAGTGACGAAACCTTTTTTGGAAGACATCATTTTGACGTATACGAATTTTATCAACCGTAAAAAGGAGGAAGGATGATTTATGAAACGCCGAGTTGGGAAAAACCGACTGATATTTTTTGGTGTGTGACCATGGATGGCGAATTGTTCGGTTATGACACATATGCTGGAGCCAAGTCATTGGCTGAATTTTTGAAGGGTCATGTCGAAATCACTCGGGCAAACGGGCAAATAGAGCTGTTTGATTAATAACAGGAGAGTGCATGAGTAAATTAGATTGGTTTAAATTATGGTTATTTGAACGAAGGCGAGGCTTTGTGAGTCGCTTTTCCCTTTATGATTTAAAAAAAGTTTCTCCGAAACTCATTTTCTTTAGACAAATCTAAGTAAAACGAGAAAACCCGTGTTACGATTTTTTAAAGGGGTAAAATATGGCAACATTTTTTGGCTTCAACAAAAAAGGGGATAACTTAAATTTGCAAGATTTGCGCAATCTTGTTGCACAAGCATTAAAAGGGGATTTCATGCACAATAGAAAAAAGGGCATGTCGTGTTGTCGTCAGCATTTACACGAATGGCCGTTTGTATTGAATTTGGGTGAGAATAGGAGTTGTGGCGGGTTCTCTTTC
>DLOI01000045.1:4832-15802 GCA_002477185.1 Alphaproteobacteria bacterium UBA7488
AATCATATGCAGTTAACTAAACCATGCTTTTCTATGTATGCTGAAGATTTCGGTTTGTTAAAACAATATCTTTCGGCTGAAGATATAATCGATATGTTAACAGCACTTCAAGATTTGTGTATTTTTGGAGAAAGTGAATATCGGCCGAAAACTCAGAAACAACAATATTGTTGGGATAAATTAAAGAAGAAATTTGATGTTGATTTGGTACTTTACAGAACCAGTGTTGAGAATGGTAAAAAGGGTGGTCGACCCAAAAAAGATAACCCCGATAATAACCCTAAAGAAACCTGTGATAAAACCCGTAATAAAACCTGTGAGGAAACACACTTGACACTTGACACTTGTCTACCTGACTCTTGTAATAAATCCTCATTAAATTCGGATTTATCAGCCGAGGTTGCAAACAGATTAGCGGATTTGATAACCCAAAAGAAAGCGATTAAAATACATGCACGGCAAAAAACAACTTGGGCTAAAGAGATTGACCTTTTGCAAAAGCGAGATGGCGTTTGTGATGAGCGTATCAAAAAAGCAATTGGATGGTACGAAAAAAATGCCGGCGGCCAATATGTACCCGTGATTGAATCTGGAAAGGCATTTAGAGAAAAATTTATAAAACTTGAAGACGCCATCAAACGTTCTTGTGAATCTGCCGAAAGCGAGAGATACATCCGCCATGGCATAGAATATCGTGGGCAGGAGGCCATGTATTGGAAATCTGTCGATGCGGACAGGGAGGCTTATAATGGCAGAGCTTAATTTACTTGAGGCCGAACAAGTTGTATTATCATACGTGCTTAATCGTCCTGAATCTTTTTACGAATGTGCAAGCTTAACGGCGGATAATTTTTTAAATCCGGCAAACAAAAGAATTTTCAACGTAATGCTTGAACTTAAAAATCAAGGAAAAGACGTTATATTGCCAAGTATTTTAGAAGCGGTTGACGATAGCTTGAAAGAATATACGGCCAAGTTATTTTCTGCGACGGCTGTAACCAAACCAACCTTTTTGATGCATGTAAAATATTTGCAAGATAAGACAAACCGGCTGAATGTCATTCAAAAGCTTAAAGACATTGTTGAAGCAAGCGAAGATTCGAACTTTGACATTTACAAAAGCTTGTCGAATATTGAAATTGCCAAGACGGTCGATGAAAAACGTGATTTTAGAACTTCCGTTTTGATGAAGCTTGAAAACAAAATCAAAAATGGCGGCAAGACTGATAATATTTTAACAGGTATTGCTGATTTAGACGATGTTGTCGGCGGATTTGCCAAAGGCGGATTTTATGTGATTGCGGGGCGGTCGAGCATGGGTAAATCGGCCTTTATGACCTCGATATGTGAAAGGCTCGAAAAAAATCATAAAATCGGGATTATTTCGTTGGAAATGACCGGAGAGGAAATTTTTGGGCGGATGGGCAGTGTGCGTGCTCACATCCCTTATTGGGTGATAGAAAAGGGCAAAGCGTCAGCGGCGCAGTTTGATGCGTTTGCCGGTGCCGTGCATAGTCTTAAAAACATTTTTTTAACCGATAAGGGGGGCTTAAGCGGGTTTGAAGTGTTGGCGCAAATACGGCGGTTTGTTGCGACGAATAAATGCGATATAGTCTTTATCGACCATTTGGGGATAATCGAGTTTGATGATAAGTTGAACCGCGCTCACGCCATTGGGAAGGTAACGGCAGCACTTAAATCCTTGGCCAAAGAGTTGGATATCCCGGTAGTGTCACTTTGTCAAGTTAACCGCGGTGTTGAAGGCAAAGAATCCAAGCGGCCGAGATTATCCGATTTACGTGATTCGGGTCGGATAGAGGAAGATGCCGATTGTGTCGTGTTTTTATATCGTCCCGAATATTATAATCCAACCAGAAACAGTAAAGACGCTGAATCGGCGGAGTTGATAATTTCCAAAAACCGCAACGGAGAGTGCCGTATCGTTGAATGTACTTTTAATGGGCCCTTTATGATGTTTACGGATAAAAAAGAACAAGCACAAGGAGGTTTTAATGATGTCGATTGATTTTAATTTACATGAATTTTGGGCAGCTTACAAAGACAAAAAAGAAAAGTATGGCCTTTTGGATGGTTGGTGTGAGGATTATAGCACAACCATGGATAAAATTGCACAAGAATTGTACGACGAGTTCGGCATTTGGATTTAGGGCAATCCTTTTTAAACATTTGTTGAGAGTTAAAAAAATAGTGTGGTTGTCTCATTTGGCGTAAAAAAAATCATAATAAAACACTTTTGATAATGCCAGATGAAATGTTTAAACAAAGAAAAAAGCAATATGAGATAAAATACCGTATGAGCTTAAAATAAAGGAAAAAATTAAGATGAAAGAGCAAAGCAGAACATTGAAAGAAATTGAAGAAATCATTCGCAGAGCCATTTGGACAGACAGGAAATTGCCCAAAGTGGGTTTATATTATCCCAAATCACCGCTTGGCAAAATGATGGCAATTGACGATGCCAGCCGGTCATTGGAAGACATTTTGGAAGACATTCCTTTTCGTGAACGCCCGACCAAAGAGGATATTGATAATTGGGAAACGGTTATGTTTGTTTGGTTGCCTTTATTAGAACCGATGGCGCGTGATATAGTTGTGAAGCGGTGCTCCGGCATGGGATGGAAACGGTTGGCATTTGAATATAAAAAATCAATTGTTACTCTCAGAAAAAAATGGAGAGATGCTTTGAGAATCTTGGTTGAATAAATTTATACATTTGACTTGTACCATGTAATCTTTGACTACCTGCTCATTTTCAGAAATGATATATGATACAGCAGCAATTCCTTCATATATATTAGTTTCCCTGTTATAATTGAAACATTTAAATTCTTCAAATTTTGTTTTCATATCTTCTGGAATCGGAGAGAGTTTTATTTTTTTAGAAGATTCAAGGTTATGAAAACAAGAAATTAATGAGGTTAAATTGTTATTAAACAAGCGGGGAGCGTCTTCAAATAAAACTTTATCGTATTCGTATAGGCATGTAAGAAAAATTAAAAGTTCAAGCAAGATGATTTCATTTGATAATGCTTTAAATAGTAAAAATATTTTATCAAAAACTTGTTTTTGTTTTCGAGGGGTAAAACCAAATAAATAACTGTAAACCGTAAATGAAATTTTTGCTATATCAGATACAATTATTTTGTTGTAATTAGAATAATGACTTCCATAATAAGAATAAATATCTAATCTTTTGTGCTCTCTTAGCTCATCTATTATTGACGTAAAGTTTGAGGTATCAAACAAAACGGCTGCAAACTTTTTTGTATCAGGCGTTGGTAAAGAAAATGAATAATCAATAAATTTACGAATATATCCATCGAAATTAGTTGTTCCGTAAAGGGTTTTAACTGAATCTTTAAGTTGTTGTTCATCAATTGCTAACACAAAAACAACATTGTCAATATTAAAAAAATGTTTGATTGTTTCTAACACATTGACAGCATAATCGGGACGACAGCGATCTAGTTCATCAATAATGAGGACAAGGGGTTTTTGTTGTTCCTTTTTGATCAGATCTTCTAATTCTTTCTTAAAATTCGAAATGGCTTCTTTTCTTCGTTGATAGTCGTATTTTAAATGCCCTGTAATTAAATGTTTATACATCTCAATACCTTTAGAAGGATCAATGTTAACCATTTGCGCATTGAAAGACAATGTACTTAAAACCGAAATGCCTAAATTTTTAAGTTTTGTCGTAAGCTTGGGGTAACTATTTGAAATCTCGCAAATCAAAGGAATGAGTGGCTCTGGGTAAAAATCGTTTTCCCAAGCATTGTAGTAGATGCAAGTGGTTTTTGAATCAAGGACATTTTTTAGCTTACCACAAAAGAACGTTTTCCCTATACCAAATGGAGCTGTAACACTGAAAACTGTTGATTTGTCAGTTTTAAGAATTATATTAGCCAAACTTTGAACGAGTGGTTTTATGTTTAAATAGTCATCGTGAAATGTATCTTGTGTCATGAGTGTCTCCTTTAAACTTTAAAAGAAGTATAGCAAATTATGTAATAGGTTCAAGGAAATAGTTTCCTTTTTTTTCCATTTTTTTCTATTTTAGGGTTTTTATTTTTTCATAAAATACGCTATAATTTCATTATAATCGGCGTTTTGTGTTTATCAGTTTAGTCTCCCCCAGATAAGGGATATTCATGAAATGCCGGTTTTTGTTTTATCTTTTGTTTTAAGTCTTTAAATTAACTTTAAAGGCTTTTTTTATGAGTCAATATGTTAACGCCAAAGAATGAAAAGTTTTGTCAGAATATCATCACAGGGATGAGCGGTACGGATGCATATCGTAACGCGTATAATTGCCAAAATACAAAAGATAATGTCATTTATGTTAGGGCATGCGAATTGCTAAAAAAACCTGAGGTTGCCATCCGTATTGATGAATTGCGACAAGCTGTTGCCCAAAAATCGCAAATAACGGCTCTTGATTTAATTGAACAATTGGAAGAAGCACGCCAAAGCGCGATGGAAGCCGGACAATCCAGTGCTGCTGTCAGTGCCATTATGGGTAAGGCTAAATTATTGGGGTTGGGGGCAGAAAATATTAATATCAAACCTCCTAAAATCGAACTGGTTAAATTTGTTGAATAAAAATGGCACTTATTAAGAAATGTTTCAAACCGATATTTGAAAATACCTATCGGTATTTAATATATAAAGGAGGTCGCGGGTCAGGCAAATCATGGGGGATAGCCGACAGCTTGTTAATTATGGCACGTATGCAAACGGCGCGCATTTTATGTACACGGCAATTTCAGACGAGCATTAAAAAATCCAGTTATAAGTTGTTAGTTGACCGCATTAAGCATTTTGGATTCACGGATTTTAAGGTAAGCAAGGAAAATATTGTCAATTTGATTACCGGATCCGAATTTATTTTCTCCGGTTTGTCGGATATTACCGGAACGGATGAATCGCTTAAATCCATTGAAGGCATTACACATTGTTGGGTTGAAGAAGCTCATAAGGTCAGTTTGGCATCTTGGCGTTTGTTGACGCCATCCATTCGTGGTAAAAACAGCAAAATTATTATCAGTTATAATCCAAACAGCGACGTTGATCCGGTTCATCAAGAATTTATTGTTCATCAAAAGCCAAGAACGTTTATTTGTCATATTAATTATTTAGATAACAAGTTTTGCCCGAAAGAATTGGTAGAAGAGGCCGAAGCGCTTAAGGTTTCCAAACCTGACGAATATGCCCATATTTGGCTTGGGCAGTTAAAAGACACATCCAAAACATCTGTTGTTAAATATTTTTCAAAAGACAATATTGATGGGCGCATTACCTATAATGAAACATTGCCATTGCATCTATCAATGGATTTTAACGTTGACCCGATGATGTGGGTGGTGTCTCATCAGACTAAAGACAAAATATTCGTGTTGGATGAAATCGTCATTGAAAATTGCACGACAAAAGAGGCAGCCCAAGAGTTTTTACGCCGTTACCCCAACCATAAAGCACAAATTATTTTAAATGGCGATGCCAGTGGTAATTATCGCAAGACACAAAGCAAATATACTGATTATGCAATTGTGCGCAATATATTAGGACAATATGGATATACTGTTCAGGTGGAAATCAGGCGGTTTAACCCGCCGATTCAACATAGAGTCCATGCCTTTAATCAGCTGGTTTTAGGCAATGACGGCATCAGGCGGTGGTTTTGTCATCCGCGCTGTAAATGGCTGATTGATAATATAAAAAATTTAAAGTATAAAGAGGGAACGGGTCTTATTGATTTGCCAAGCCCGAGTAAGATTTTGGCTGATAGGGATTTAAAATTTCAGGGTCATATTTTTGATGCGGCAAGTTATCAAGCAGAGTTTTACCATCCGATTAGTGTGAAAAGCAAATGAGTTTTCATTCGAATGATGTGCATCTTGAATGCATAAGGTTTTTTAATTTGTACGATTCGATATTCGGCAATTTTGTTGTTGGGTAAATCAATGTCCAACTGTTTTGTGCAAGTGGATTATGAAGCATCTTGATTTAAGGGCGTGTGGTATAATGCCAATTTATCTTGAGTGTTTTGCAATGAAAAATGTAGAAAGCAAAAGGGAATTTTTTAGATGGATAATGTTAAATTAGATGATGAGCAAAGCGAAATCATAAATCGCATATTGGCGCAAATCAATTTAAACCCTCAGATAAATGAACCGGCACGCCATTATATTTTTGATGGCGACACGTTCGCCGAATATAAAGGGATTGACCAAACAAATGTATGGCCTGCCATGTCGGGGTTCCCGGATAAGCAAAATATAAAATACCAATTTGCACCAAATGGACCGATGCCATCTGGCAGGTACTATTTTAACAAAAAAAATATTGAATTTAAAGATGACGCGGATTGGTATGATCGGTATTTGGGATGGGCTCGTCCATGGCAACGTTATCGCGATTCTTGGGGTGATTATCGCATACCATTAAAACCGGCTAATTGGTATCAAATGCGTGGGCGTGGCGGCATTTTCGCTCATGGTGGTAAAGAATTTACCTCGGCTGGTTGTCTTGATTTAACCGATTCGGGCATGAATGATTTTGTTCAAAAGATTCGTTCTTATCCCCAAGATGATTATATCATTGATGTGCGTTACCCATTCGGACGAGATTTTAAATGGCAGAAAAAATAGATTGAATTTGCCTTCTTGCTTTGTTATCATAAATTGAAAGGAAGAGAGCATGATCACGTCCGAAGATAATACATTAAAAACATGTGGCGGTAAAAAAGAAGGGTTTCATTGCCATCGATGTTTTGATAAACGCTTTATATGGATTATTTTGATGATTATGACGGTTTTTTTATGATTGAACCGTTTATCGGACTTAGCTATTGTATTTTTCATTGGGATGTTGCGCCACAAAACGTTATTTTTGATTGGTATCATTCAACCTATAATCATTTAGTTGATTTAGGGGCTTTGTTAATGTTGAGCATCTGTTTATTTGAAGCTTTGTTCCATTATAAAAGGGTCAAAGTTTCAATGCTTTGGTTGCTTATTTGTTTGTTGGTAGTTGGGGGATATTATGAATTTGACCGTCGGTATGCGTACGATTTAATCGGACAGCCACCTCGGATACCGGTTCAATTTAATGATTAAATCGCTACTTGGTACTAGAGTTGTTTGAAATGGGTTTAAAAAATACAAAAAACCCTTCACATAAGGCATTTTAACGGATAATCGGCAACGGGGGTTATTTTAGGGGCCGTATTTGTTTTTATATCGGCGCCGTTTTGATTTTTTCATATTTTATAAAGTTAAGCTTTATTGAGGCTTTAAAGCACAAATATAACCTGCTTTATCAAATGTTATATGCCATCGGTTTCTTTATTGTTATTTTGTGTGGGGTATCGGTATTATCCCTTTTTATAAACGTATAACTTGATATACCCGATTGATGCAATTTTTTAAAGCAAACATTGTGCCGTCAAAAATTTTATGGTATATTCGGATTTAAAGGGAGTTTAAAAACTATGATTTTAAAACAATTTAAATCTTTTTTATGGGACGTTTTGTTCGGTATTATGGCCATGCCGATGTTAGCCTATATGTTGCTGGTCGGTTCACGTTTATTTATACCCGAATCGTTGATGTACGCAAAAGGTCCCTCAGAAACGTTTAATTGGTCGGAAGTGTTTTATAATTTTGTATTTTTGATCAGCGTGTTTGGCGTTGGTTTGTTTTTGTATTTGAGTGTTTATTATTTTCATGATTTAAAAAAACGGTTTTTATATGTTTTGAGTGCATGGATTTTCTTAGGGGTGTTTGCCTTTGTTTTGGAATTATTGACTTAAAGGAGAGATAAAATGCACTCAAAAAAATTTTTGTTAAAAGCATTCGGGGTATTTGTCATTTTAACTTTGATTATGGTGTTACAGGCATATTTGTCCGTCCTTTTTTATAAGGCACAGATTCCAGCCTTCTTACCCGATTTGCTCATTAGCATGGGGCCGTTTAAAATTGTTTTTTATTATGTGTTAATCATGGCAACCGGGGGCGTTTTATGGTGTTGCGCCCACGGATTTAAAGGCAAGATAAACGTCAACTATGTATCGGCACTGGCAGCGGTATGGTTTTTTATTTTTATCTTAAGTTATTTGTGTAGGCGTTGGATGCTTAATTAAGTATTTAGTATTAAATTAAATAGATGGCAAAAGCAAAAAAAGATGCACGGGTATCAGTTGCAATACCTTCGCATGATAGCTCATTTAAAATGAAATATTTGATTTAAAAATATAAAAGGTCGCAAAAGTTCTGAATTTGCAAAGCAAAAATGGTATTGCCAAGCAAAAGGGCGGCTGATGAAAAAATAACGATGGTTTATTTAACGCTTTTATTTTAAAAGCGTTTTTTTATTGGAGTGCACATGAGTTTTGAATACAGTATAGAAAAGAATAATAAGATGGTTTTGTCAAATGAGGACGAAGCCGCCGTGGTGCAAAATATTGCATCAAGTTTTGTCGATTGGGATGAGGCGCGGCAAGCTCAGATTTTAATTTACGAGACATTAAAGCCCGAAATTTATTTGGAAGACCGCCATCAAAACAATACATGGAAATCACAAAAACATTTAAATAAGTTGTATGCGTTATTTTCAACGCGGCAAGCTTTTTTATGGGAGAATTTGTATGCTGACCCCAAAAAAATGTTTGATGTGGAAGGTAAAAATGCTCTGTCCGAAAAAACGGCAAAAGCCCAAAAGCAAGCGGTTGCCGATGCGCTGGATAAAATGAAAGTAGCCCAACAATTGGATAAAGCCATTGAGTTTTTGGATACAACGGGTGAATTTTGCATCTTTACCGCCTGGAAAAAGAAATTTAAACAGGTACGCCGCGCATTAGATCCGCTACAAAACGAATTGTCGCAGCAGGCTGCTTCGCTTGTCAAGGGTGAAACGATTACCGGTATATTTGAAGAATTGGTTTATGATGGCGCGTATGTTGAGGCCGTCAATCCGATTAATTTGGTTTTTGACCCGTCGGTTCATCCGGAAATTGAACATGAATGGGATAACGGTGGTAAAATTATCAAGTCTTTCAAAACCTATGATGAAATTGCCGAAAATAAAATTTATAAATTGACCAAAGAACAATTATCCGATATCAAAAGTATATTATCCGATACCAGCGGCCGTGATGATAAAGATGATGTGGATATTTTGGATGATGCTCTTGATGAAAACAAAATAGAAGTGCTTGAATATTGGGGGAATTTTACTTTAAATGGGCGTGTTTTGAAAAATTATGCCATTGCCGTTATCGGTCGGAAATATTTAGCCCGATTCATTGAAAATCCGTTTATTATTAACCCGATTATCAATGTGGCCACACTTCGCCATCCTGATTCGAAACGCGGTATTCCTTGTTTATGGTCTGTTTATGAAACGGCCAAAGCGCAAGAGGATGATATTAATGAAGTAAAAGATGTCCAACAGCTGAATAAAAACACGGTTGTTTTTGCCCCTAAAGGCTTTTTTAAGGATGAAAAAAATGAAATGTTTCCGGGTAAAATTATCGAATATGATCCTAATCAAGAAGACCCCGGAGCCTTAAAACCGGTTCAATTTCAGTTATACCAAGCATCCGAACAGATTGGGTTTTTGGATAGAGTGATATCCGATACGTCGGGTATTTTCCCCAATATGCAAGGGCAAGATGAATCTAAAAATGTTACCGCGACCGAAATTAAGGTTAAAGTATCGGGTCAAACGACCAGACTCAGCAAAGATATTGATACGATTAAGCAAAACGGCATTATTAAAATGGTACAAAATATTGCCCAGTTGCAAGCGAATGAAAAAAACGGGCAAATCCAAGAGTTATTTTACCGCGAAAATGGCAAATTGGCATCCGTCATTGTTGACGATGTTGTCAGGCACGGCGCATATGAATATAAATACACTGACGGGTCGGCAATGGCCGTTAAAAAGGCGCAATTTAAAGAAGCTTTGCAGTTATTCCAAGGGGCCGCACAAATTCCCAGTTTGGCGCCGTCAATTGATTGGAAGAAAGTATTGGTATATGGGCTTGAATCAATCGGCATTGACAATACTGATGAATTTTTTATGCAAGATGCCCAGGTGCCGATGAACGGGCAAATGCCTGCTTTTGTTTAACGCAAGTGCTTGTTCAAAATGGCATCAATCAATAAAAGGTATCTATTTTTAAAAAAAAATTCAGCAAAAGGGCAAGTAAGCCAATACAACACTTTATAAAGGCCAAAGGAGGCACACATGGATAAAGAAACTTTGATACAGTTGGAATTTAAAGCCTTTGATTGTGACAGTACGCGCCTTATTTTACAAAGGTGCCAACGTTTTATTGAAAGAAACGCTGATGGCAAGACAACGCCTGAAGAGTTAAGGGGGATGATTCGATTGTTAAAAGACATCAAACAAATTCCCGAAGAATTTGAGCGATTAAAAAAATATGCCGGCAAATAAGCCGGAAAAAATAAATGGTTCTGTTGTAAGAGCCGTTTTTTTTAACTTAAAAAGGAGAAAGTATGACCGAAAATCTGGCACCTGCCGATTCTTATATTTCGGATAATTCGAGTCCTGAGCCGGTATCTGGCACCGGAACCTCAATAGGCAATGAACCCGAAATTCAAGATGAAACAGCCGAACGACAAGATACACAAGAGCAAGAAAAACCAAAGGACAAGCAAGAAAAACTTTATGCCAATAAATATAAATCGGTGGAAGAACTTGAAAAAGGGTATAAAGAAGCCGAAAAGTTTATTTCTAAAGCCGCCGAACTTGAAAAACAAGTTTCAGCGTATAAAGAACAAGAAAGCAAACTTCATGAATGGCAGCAAGCATTGCAAAACGGTTATGTCGATACACAAGAAATGGCTATTGACAACATGGCAAGTATGCATGAATTTAATTTGTTTGCGAATGCTTTATCCAATCGCCCGTACCTTTAACAA
>DLOI01000087.1:0-2588 GCA_002477185.1 Alphaproteobacteria bacterium UBA7488
TTCGTAGAAGAATTTACGAAGAAATGTTCAGCAAGTTTTGCGTTGCCGGATCCAAATCGGATGCAAATTGCGAAAAGGACAATACTTCCCTGTATTGCGCCAAATCCAACTTTAGCGAACCCGCGACTTTTTTCATTGCTTTTGTTTGAGCCGACGACCCAACGCGCGATACAGATAACCCAACGTTAATAGCCGGACGCACGCCTTGGTGGAACAAAGAAGATTCCAAGAAAATTTGTCCGTCGGTAATTGAATATGAAACAAAAGCAATATATGCCCTATACGATGGCTCAAGAAGTTGTCTCAATTTATGCCGGCGTGAACGGGTATTTGGACAATGTTAAGATTGAAGATGTTTCAAAATACGAAGCCGCGCTTCAAGAATCCATCAAATTGGAAGGGTCGACTATTCTTTCCGATATTGAAAAAACCAAAGATTTATCGGAAGATTTGAAAAAACGCTTGGATGCTTTCGTAGAAGAATTTACGAAGAAATTCGTGGACGATGATGCCGAAAAAAATGAACGGGGAAAAGAAGATAAATGAGTTCACTTAAGAAAATCGGCGACCGCATAAAAACGATTGAATCGACGCACCAAGTCACAGCGTCGATGAAGGTTGTCGCGATTTCAAGGTTAAAGAAAAAACATGAAGCTTTCTTGCGCACCGGCAAATATGCGGTTGAAATTTTCCGTATGATGCGCCGCTTGATTCGGTCGGCATCTTACCGCCAAGAACAATTAACATTGCAAGGGTCAAGTGAAATTTTGCCTTTGCCCCCGTTGTTAAAAGGCAATGGAAAAGACAAACGCTATGTCGTTGTGGTTATTACGTCCGATGACGGCCTCAGCGGGTCATCCACCTCTGTTGTTGTGCAAAAGGCCGAAGAGGTTATCAAATATTTGCAAGAAGAAGACAAAAAAGTCATTGTTTTTTGTTTTGGAACCCGCGGGGCGGATATTTTAAAACGCAACCATCCGACAATGCAAATCCGGTCGGCCAAACGCAAATTGCATACGGGCGATGATACGTATTTGGATGCCGAACGCATTGCTGCAACTTTGGTTGAAGCGTTTGACCATGACCAATTTGACGTATGTTTGTTTGTTTATAACGAATTTCATTCGATTGTGTCGCAAAAACCGACAATTGAACAAGTTATCCCGAATAAATTATTTGAAAAGAATAACCCGTGGCAATTTTTGATTGACACCAATGACGCCGATTATGTCACGCGTGACGCGTTGGGACAAAAAAAATACAATATCCACCAATCTTCCTTTTTGACGGCTTTCGGGGGCGCCGATATGCTGGCACCGCTCGGCGCGATTGACAAAGGCATTTTGGAACAATCCACCCGTGCGCCGGATGAATATGATTATGATTTGTCCGATTTGGAATTATTGGAGCAAATGTTGCCGCAATATATGGTGTTTTATATTTGCCGCGTCCTACTTGAAACCGAGGTGGCGGATAACGCCGCGCGCTTGATGGCTATGGATAATGCGACGCGCAATGCCGAAGAAATGTTAAAGGGCATGCAAAAACTTTATCGGCGCACGCGCCAATCCAAAATTACGACTGATTTGGCGGAGGTTGTATCCGCTGCGATGATGAACCAAACAGATGAATAAAAGCTTAAGAAGGAAGAAAACATGTCTGAAGCAAAAAAAACAAACTCTCAAAAAACTAACGGTACAATTGTCAAAGTAACCGGTTCCGTTGTTGATGTGGCATTTGACGAACAAAATTTGCCGCATATTTTTGATGCACTTACAACTCAAAATAATGGCAAAACGTTAACGTTGGAAGTCGAACAATTGCTCGCAAACAATATCGCCAGGTGCTTGTCCATGTCCGACACGGACGGTTTGGTGCGTGGGCAAGAGGTTATTAACACGGGCGCTCCGATTTCGGTGCCGGTGGGTACNNCTTTGGGGCGTATTATGAACGTGACGGGTGATCCGATTGATGAACGCGGCCCGATTGAAACGGATTTAAAAAGTTCGATTCACCGTGACCCGCCGACTTTTATGGAACAAGCTCCGAATACGGAAATTTTGGCAACCGGCATTAAAGTTATTGATTTGCTTTGTCCGTATCCGAAGGGCGGTAAAATCGGTTTGTTCGGCGGTGCCGGTGTCGGCAAGACAATGATTATCATGGAATTGATTAATAACATCGCCAAAATGCACGGCGGCTATTCGGTGTTTACGGGTGTCGGCGAACGGTCCCGCGAAGGCAACGATTTGTATCATGAAATGGTCGAATCGGGCGTCATTGATTTGAATGGCGACGGGTCGAAAGCCTCGTTGATTTTCGGGCAAATGAACGAAGCGCCGGGTGCGCGTGCGCGCGTTGCGTTGACGGGGTTGACGGTTGCCGAATATTTCCGCGACCATATGGCGCAAGACGTGTTATTGTTTATTGATAACATTTTCCGCTTTACGGTGGCCGGTTCGGAAGTATCATCGCTTTTGGGGCGTATGCCGTCCGCCGTTGGGTATCAACCGACTTTGGCAACCGATTTGGGTTCATTGCAAGAACGTATTACCTCAACGAACAAAGGCTCCATTACGTCGGTGCAC
>DLOI01000087.1:2604-4169 GCA_002477185.1 Alphaproteobacteria bacterium UBA7488
GCCGGCAACGACTTTCTCGCACTTGGATGCCACAACGGTGTTGTCACGTTCCATTGCCGAGCAGGGGTTGTATCCGGCGGTTGACCCGCTTGAATCAACATCACGGTTGTTGTCGCCCGAATTGGTCGGCGAACGCCATTATAAGGTAGCCTCCGAAGTGTTGCGTATTTTGCAGGTTTATAAATCCTTGCAAGACATTATCGCGATTTTGGGGATGGATGAATTGTCCGATGAAGATAAAAAGGTTGTGAATCGTGCGCGCCGTATTCAACGCTTCTTAAGCCAACCGTTTGCCGTCGGCGAAGTGTTTACCGGTAAAAAAGGCGTCACGGTGGAATTGGAAGAAACGATTAAAGGATGTGAAGAAATCATCAGCGGCATGCATGACGATTTGCCCGAACAAGCATTCTTTATGGTCGGCAAAATCGAAGAAGCCGTTCAAAAGGGCAAAGAACTCATGGCATTGGAAGGAAAAATTCAAAATGCTTGATGACCCGATTCACCAGCTGCGCATCGTGCCGCCCGAAGAAGCACCGAAAAACGGCAAAATTCGGGTTAAATTGATTTCGCCGCTTAAAGAAGTTTTTTCCATGGAAGCGGACAAAGTCCTTTTGCCTGCGGTAGACGGGGATATTTTGATTCTGCCCGACCGCGCACCGATTTTTATATCGCTTAAAGCCGGGCGCATGGTCATTTATAATAAAGACGAAGAAAACATTAATTATTTGATTTCCGCCGGTATTTGCGAAGTGCGCCGTAATTTGTGTCCGGTGCTCGCTTGGGGTGTGCAAGAAGATAAAATACAAATTGACCACGTGAAAAAAGAACTTTCTCGCGCCCGTGTAATTTGTAAGGACAACAATTCATATATGCAAAAAAAGGAAGTGTCAACAAGGGTTGATTTTTTCAAACGCATTTTACAATTGTCGGGCGAAACCGATACACCTAGTGAGTCGCAAACCGATGGATCGGAATGTGAAAATATCTGAGATAAAATAATTATTATTTTAAGGCAATAACTAACGGGGGCGATTTTTTTGCCCTCTTTTTTATTAAAAGTATAAACGGATACCTTGCTTTTTATATAAAACCGCAACGGCCTTTTCGGATAATTTCAGTTAAGCGAATTGCAAAGCTGTTTAATTGTTTTTCGATGTTTTGCTTTCGTCCGCTATTTGGCTCGCAATTATCGGCGATGCGATTTCATGCAATGTGGAAGGCTGTTTTTTTAATTCTTCTTGTAATGCCAAAACATTGTTGTTGATTTCCTCAAGCATTGGGATTAAGCGATTGGCAACCTGACGCGCCAAACGGTCTTCTGCTGCACGGGTTTTATAATATTTTAAAAACCGCAATATGATGTAAATAACTAAAATAACAACTAAAATACTCAGTAAACCGCTTATCAACGTAACGGCTGCATTGGCGGCAATTTCCAATGTTNNCCCCGCTTTCGTGGTTGCCGCAATAGCCGACATTTGAGCCGACAAATATTGCGGCAATCCCATCGGAAATGACAAATGGTCTTTTAAAAATTCAATGCGCTTTAATTGTGCCGTCGACAT
>DLOI01000087.1:4235-5855 GCA_002477185.1 Alphaproteobacteria bacterium UBA7488
CCCGCCAAAATCGGACCGTATAATATCAAACTTAAAAATAAGCGTTTTATGCGGTCTTTCATAGTTTCGCGGTGACGTTTAAAAACGGATGTTTGTTTTTTCATTGAACCTCATGAACAGATAGATAATTTATATTTTCTTTTATCAAAAATAATTATAAAAGTCTATAAGTTTTATTGAATTGAAAATCTTTGCGCGGCAAAAAAAAGAAGTTTACCGCGCTCCTGTTTAAGATTTAAAAGCCGATTTAAAAAGGTCATGGAGGCTAACATAAAAACATTAAAAAGTTTTTTTCACGCGTCGCATTTTTGTCATGCCGCTTTACTTTGAGGTTTGGCATTGCCGATATTTAATGCCAAAAAATCCAATGTATTCTTGACATATTTTAAAACCAAATCATCTTTTTTTGTCGGAGTCAAAGCTGCTAACACACTGGCTCCGGCAACAATTGAACTCATTGCAATCAACAAATCTTCAATGTGTGTTATAATAAAGTCAATCATATCATCCTCCTATTTTAAAATTAAATCCATAATGGCAATGCAAATGGCCGTAATGGTTGTGGCGGCGATAACGTTTAAAATCGCCTTGATGGGTGCTATTTCACGGCGCATGATAAATTCCTTGTTTAACTTGTCATGCATTACTTGGCAAACGGATTTCTTTTGAACGGTACCCATGAAATTCAATAGCTCGGCATGAACGCTGGTAATTTGCGTTTTAGTCGAACTGACATCTTTTTTAATGTCGGCTAATTGTTTTTGCAAACCGTCCACCTGAGCCATCAGTTTGCCCATCTCCAATGAAAATTCCGATAAATTTTCTTCTCTTTTTTTAGACGTGCGCATAAAACAAAAATCCTCCGATTTGAGCGCATGGAACTGCCTTGGCCGCCCATGCGGGATGTTCATCCAAATGGTGGAAATGTGTTGCGCCTTTCGTGTTGTCTTTTAAAAATCCGGTGATTGCACGCTTGGCCAATCGTTCGCATACTTTATATACTTTGTTATTCTTTAATGTTTCATCTTTTTTCGGATCTAGATAATCCGTATATTGCCAACATTTAAATTGCAACGGTTTTAAACATACTTCCTTGGGCGTCATTCCCCACCAATAGCTGCCGACTTTTTGAGCATGGCGAACCCGATTCATGACAACGTTGGCAATGGCTTCCATCGCTGACAATTTTTGGGCGTGCGCCTCGCCGAAAATAGTCTTGGCAAGAATTGTCACTTCTTCACTCATTTAAAATCTCCATTCTTTCTTCTTATGCGTATATCTGTGTACATATTGCGATAACCGAACGGGCTCTTTAAGCAAACATCCCGCAACAGCGTCCAATGCATCGTCTTTTGTTTTGCCATTCGGCACCCAATCTTGCATTTGGTCAAAAAACGGCGTTTGTTTAATGCGAGCATGCGCTTTTAACCCGCCGTTCATCAGCAATGCATCAAAAGCCGATAAAATCCGCATGGCCTTATTTTGGCGTGATGTTTGTTCAATAACGGCACAAGCAATGTGTCTGCGTGCAAATTCGGCGCGCAATAATGCCGGCAAAAATTTGCCGATGCCATTTGTTTCCAAATTTATCGAAGGCAAGTAATTGCGGCTGACAAAATC
>DLOI01000087.1:5946-16664 GCA_002477185.1 Alphaproteobacteria bacterium UBA7488
CCACAACACTGTCGTCGCCCTTATTAGGTGCTCCAAACGCCGGATCCCACCAGGCGGAAGCCGAAACCAGGCGATATTCGCCGATTTTTAAGATGGCGGTTTGGTTAGCTTCGGTATAATCCAACTCGTCTTTATACACCGCTATTTTTTGTCCATCCAAACGGCTGTCTTGTAACTGAACGGCCTCAAGCATCATTTGGCTGGCAAATTTATTTGGGCCCGAACGCTTTTTGATTGCGGCAATTTTTGATTCGGAAAATCTGCCGGGCCAATTCGATTTGCCGGCCGGTGTCAAAATCGGAATTTTCAAAACATCCCACCCGGCTAAAAAACCGTCCGGTTCGGTATTGTATATCGTGTCAACCGTATGAGGTGTACCAACATACAACATCATACCGCCCGGCGTCAAAATATAATCCAATTCGGATAACTTTGTACGCAAATCTCGCCGCTTAACGCTTGTATCACAAGATTTAGGGACTTCCACATCATCGCAAATAATTAAATCGGCACGGCATCCGGTGATATTGGCCATCAATCCGCGGGCTAGAACCGACGGATCTCGCAAATGGGCATTGCGCATCACGGTAAAACAATCCGATGCCCATTGGTCTTTTTTGGCGGGCTTTAATTCTTTTGTGAGCGGATGTTTTTCAATAATGCGTTTAATGTTTCGCACCATTTTTTTTGCCAGTTCATGATCGGCCGACAAAATTAAAATCCGCGTGTCGGGATTTTGCCATAAAACATNNATTTAATTATTTGCGATGATGTAACCCGACAATCGTGGATTTTCCCGAGTTGCGAAAGGCCATTAACAGACCGTTTTTATCGTTTTTGTTTTGCCATAATTTGGATAAAAAACGGCACATGCGCACATGATGGCGCGGCACGGTCAAATTTTGCAAATGCGTCCAAATCCAAACGAATTCGCTTAAATTTAAACATAGCGCTTCATCTTGGGTGCGTTCAATCAAATTCTTCATCCGTATCCTCCTGAATTTCCTCGGCACGGCGTGCCTGTTCAATTAAAGCCAATAAACCCGGCTCGCTTTGTTGAGCTGCCGCGTCGGTATCAGTATTTTCGATTAACTTTAACAACAACGCCACATGGGACAAAACCGCTTTGCAAGCGTTGTGGTAAGCCGTAAAACCTTTCGGATCCTGAGGATGTTCCTGAGAGATGAAGTTTTCGTAACTCTTAAGGGATTTTTCCAAATAAGGGGACAGAATATCAATGAGCTTTAAGTCCTTATCGCTCATGGGTATCCTCCTATTTGATAACACTGCGTCCGAAAGAATTGATACCGCTGATAATATTGTTGCGATTATTGTTTTCCAACGTTTGTAACGACAATAAGTTGCGCGATTTTGTTTGGTTGGTGCTGTTTAACAACGCTTCCAATGAAATATTGGCTTGGTCAACCAAATATTTGTCTTCGGCATCATGTTCTTTTTGCATTGTATTTAAAACGATTTCGCCCGACCCGCTTTTGGAACTCATGCCGCTGGCACCCAATCTGGCTTTATAAGCCGATTGTTGTTGCGCTAACAAATTGCGATTTTTGCGTTGAGTTTCCTGTAAGGTTAATTGAGCCTGCTGGCGATTGAGTTCATAGTTTTTTTGCGCGGCCGCATTCGCGCTTTTTATTTGTTTTTTTTGGGCATCCGAATTTTTCTTTGAATAAANNGCGGCCGTTGCAATTGTTGCAGCTGCTGCTACTTGCATATTATCCTCCTATTTTTAAATCTTGTGTAACACTGACCAATTTAAACGGTTTAGGTGTTTCGCCGATAATGCGCCATAGTGGTTTATCGGGCGCTCTGACCCATCCCAACGCTCGTACGACAATGTCAGACGTTTGTTTTTGAATAAGCGAATCAAGCTTATATGTATCGAGCGGATATGAAACTTCTTGACGGACACCGTTACCCGTATCGATTTCCAATGTATTGGTATTGATAACTCTGAAACAAGCTTTTACCAAACGGCATGCAGAAACGGGAGCAACCGAATTTGTTGCGCCAACCGATGGCGGCAATGGCGAAATGATATGTTCAAATCCCAATCCAACCTCAACTTGTGAGGCATTAATGGGCAATATGATTTCTCCGTCCGTAACTTCTTGGTCGGGTAAGACAATATCGTCTGCGATAATTTTAACTGTTTTGCCCTCTAAGTAATCTGGTACCTCAAACGTATCGGTTGGCGTTTGTACCGTTAACATACAGCTTAAATCTGTACCGATTGTCTCATCAAAACATTCCAAATAATATACGCCCTCACGTTTAGTAATAAAATAGGCATGCTGGCCTGACATACAAACGGAAACAAAATCTCCTTGCGTTGTGAGTTCCGTCCAACTTTGGATGTCTTCGCTGCGGAACGAACATAGGACACAGACGTGCCCGTTATTCATTAAAATATAAGCTTGACGATTATGTTTGTCATAAGCTTGGTCTTGCGGGTCGTCAATCAAATGTGATGCCAATAATGATAAATCGGTGGCTTGATAGGCTTGTTCAATATCTGCAAACAAAAATTCGCGGATTTCGCGTCCGTTTGCTGATGGGAATATTGTGGCGCCATCAATACCAATTGGGGGTACATACCATCGTGCAGGGGACCCTACTTGAGTTTGCCGTTTTAATTGGATATTTGTCGGTGTCAATGGATCTCCCGATACCATCCATTCGGCGGACGTTGTAAATACTTGTAAATGTCGGCCGGCAAATAAAGCACATATAATGTTGGATTGATCAGACAAAATCGAAAAAGAAATTGCCTCTGCATCATATCCGCTCCCCAATTCGAAATTCGTCAAATCGGAAGTTTGACTGAACCATAACGTATTTGGCAATTTTTTGCTGCCACCGAAAATAAGGCGAGACTGATAAAATGCTACGCAAACAGGCCAACCGCGCCCTTCGGTAAAAACCGGTTCCCAAAACGAACGTGTCGCTTGCAAAGAAGATTGATTATCGGCATTCGTTACCAACTTTTTTTTAACAGTTGCTGTTGCGGATTTTGCGTCCGCCACTGCATCAATAACAACATACCCATCCGCAATTTTTAACTGTGTCCCGACAAGTGCTTGCGTAAAAAAATCTTTGGAAGTTTTAAGAACGACCGAGCCTGTTACACAAGAGCTTAAAATCGTCGTATCCGCACTGCAAAATTTATGGTAGGGTTGTAAAATACAACCGTTTTCGACTAAAAATTCAAAATTTGAAATAGACCAGACGTTGCCTTTTTTTTCAATTTTCTGTGGGCGAACATCTTGATGCGTCAAAAACAATGCGTCCGCACTTTGACACCAATGAATGGATTTAAGCTGCTGGGCAGTATAAGGTGTTTCAATTTCGGCTTCAAAAACGCCGTCTTTATATATTCTTGCACTGCCGGCATGTAAAACAATAAGATAATTATCCAACGCGCTAAGTTCAAAATTAATCAAACGGCCGGTTTCATCCAAAGTGTCGATGTATTTAAGCCCACGGCGCCGATGCACGCCGCCGGTCGGTTCAATGAAAACATTTTTAAGTTCCATTGCACCGTTCGCATATGCACTTAAATCGACCCGCCCTAGCAAATCATGCGACAGTTCGCCCGCCGTGAAATTTGTTTTGGCTGTAAATAAATTTGTCATGAACGTACCTCAATTAATGAAAAATCTTGGAAAGCGCTTGGCACGGATTGTTGTGAATCAATAAGCTTAGCTCGTTTAAATTCTTCTTCTGCAATTGTGCGCAAATGTTCGGTTCTCGCCGTGCTTTCCGTCAAAGGCAAACAAAATTCCGCTGCCAGCCATGCAATGACCAGCTGATAAAAAAACGGCGGAAAATTAACTTCGCCCGGCTTATATAAATATGTCAGCAAAACATTGTCGCTGTTTGTGTGCAGTTGTGTGCCGCAAATACGATAATCCAAACCTTTCCCGCGCCCTTTTGGACCGGCGGAAATGGCTCTTAAGAAATCGTTCGGCAATGCATAAGCATAATTATAATCTGCACTTGGAGCGTCCTTCAGGCGCGCCAGTTCACGTTGTGAAAGAGCAAATCTCCACGGATAGCTCGACAACAACCCTTCCAAAACGGGCGTATATAATTGTTCCGCGACTGTGGATTCTGCGGTCTCTTCATTAAATGAAGAGATGCTTTTGGCACCGATTTTTACCAAAGCGCGAGAACAAAGGTCGATTGATGTAAATGGCATAGGAATACCCCTTTTATTTAGATTGAAAAAAGGCGGAAGAATCCTCTTCCGCCCATGATGAAAATTTATTATGGCTTAGGATTGACTTGCAGAATCTGCAACAGTCAATTTAACGACACCTTTTTTATCAATTAAACAAGCACCTTGGCTCATCATATTGTTGACAAAGTGGGCGGCGTAATCACCATGCCATGTGATGTCGGTTTTGATGTCTTGACCCGATGCGTGACCCACGGCAGATTTATGGTAAATAAAGCAGTCGTGCGTTTTGTTTGTTGTGTCTGCCGGCAAACCTGTGTGCATAATCCACACAATGCCCATCCATTTGCGAGTTTCGGAACCCGTCAAATAAGGATAAGCTTCACCGACATAATTGGCATTCGAAAATTCTTCAATGCCCATCAATTGATTCCATGCTTCTGGAGATAACAAAGCGTATCTTTCACCATCATCCGGGACATCGTTTTTGTTAAGCAGTGTAAATGCTTCCAAGATTCGTGCCTTTGTTAAAACGCCCGAACCAACTGTTTGTGTTGCCCCTTTTAAGGCGTTAATAATCAATTCATCCGTTTTGCGTCCCAATGCATAAGCCCCGGCCGTTGCCAAAGCTTTTCTTTCATCGTGACCGACTTTGAGTTCATCCAAAGAATCGACCCATTGACCCGAATAATAATCTGTCAAAGAGCATTCAACGGGTTCGTGCGTTACGGCCGATGTTGAAATTTGAGCGTTTCTTGTTTTTGTCGCTGCAGTCGCTTTGCCAATAACTTGGAATGTCGTCGATGCGCCTTTGATGTTATTTTTGCTGCGCACAGTGGATTGCAACTTCGACCCTTGTTGTTGATAGGCGTTATGCACGTCTGCTTCAAAATGTTTAATAAATGATTGTTCAATACCAGTACTTGTTGTAGTCATATTTTTTTCCTTATATTTTATGAGTTGTTATTAAAAAATAAATCTGGTTGTAAAACACGATTGTTTTGCCATTGTTTTTTTAAGGACCCTAAAAGGTTTATCTTAAACTAAAAATTTAAACTTTATTTATAGAGGCGTTTAAAACCTTCTTCCACACGTTTGACAATGGCCGGGTCGTTTTTGCGCCAATATTTAGGATCGCGCATCAACGAACGCAGCGTTTCTTCCGTGTCGGCCGGATATTGTTCGGACGGTTCTTTCATCAAACTCGGTTCGCTGTCACCGCCCATCATTTTATACATTGTTAAAATGCCGTCTTTGCTGCAACACAAAGCTTCGTAAATATCCGGATTTAAATTCTTTTCCCCCCAGGCTGAAATTTGGCGGGCCATCGTATTGAATTGTTCCGCACCGCCAAATTCATTTTCCAAAGCGGCCAATTCTTGGTCCGCTTTGTAATCGGCTGATAATTCTTGCAACAACGGCAAGACTTTTTCAACGGCCAAATCATAAACCGCCTGGACTTGTTCATTGGTGAAACCCAATTCAAATAAACGTTGATTCATTTCGGGATCAATCGTAATCAAATCGTTTTTAAGCTGTATGTCATACTCATCCGCGCTGGCAGGCATAAAACCTTGAACAGAGCCGCCAACGGCACGTTCAGACAATTTTTTTTCTAACGCCAAATAAGATTTTAATAAATCTTCGACTTTAATTTCGCCAGTTTTGGGGTCTTTAAACTTTTCCGGCACCGTTAAATCGGCACCCGTTTGGATATCCGATTCGGCTCCCTTAAAAGACCGATTTCCAAAANNCAAAACCGCCGCTGCCTTCATTATCAAATCCGTTGTCGGTACCGTAATGGTTATATCCGGTGCCTTTGGTGTTTGAACGGCTTAGCATGCCTTTTTTCGGCATCGCGGCGACATTTTCATCTTCTCTTATTTGGTTTACTTCTTTGCTTTGAGGCATATTTTTTTCTCCTTGTTAAATCGAAGGGTTTTGTTTGCCTTGTTTAATCAAATTTTCTATTTGACTGACAAGGTATCTTTGGCCTTCTAAAAATCTCAGCTCTGCATCACTGCAAGAAGCTGGTAAAACTTTATTATGCGTTAAATCTTTTAAATATTGTAAAACGCTTACACCCGCCTGAGTGGAAAATAAGCGTGTAAATTGGGCTGCATCAATCACACTCATGCGCTTAACCCGCTCAACAAGTTTGTTTGACCCATTTTTTGCGGTTGTCCAAGCATGCTGGATTGTCCCGACGCGCCAACATCTGATAGATTTGCTTGACCCATAACGGTTGACAAATTAATTGGGTTGTCAAAATCATTCATAATTGAACTTGGAACGTTTAACTTATCTCCTAACCACCGGACAAAAGCTTTAATGTCAACAGTTTCAAGTGCAACTTCGCCCAATTGCAAAACGCAGTTAAGCCATTTGAGTGCATTTTCGGCATCTGTTTTGGCTTGATCTTCCGCCCGTGTAGATTTATAGGCGACTTTTAGCAAACGCCCGTCGACATACACTTCCGGAATTTCGCCGCGCTTTCTTAAAATAGCACAAGCTCTCTCCACCAATGGCATCAATAATTCAGTTTGTAAACGCCCATAAGTGGCACCTAAAATGCGCATCATTTCATTTGATCGTTCCAAAACTTCCGTTGCCGTCATCTTAGGCGATTCGACGTTGCCCAATTTATCTCCCAACAAGGCATGGCGAATGCGTGAACGCAAATCGTCAATCATTAATTGCGATACGTCAAATTTGCCGGGAGCTTCCAAAGCAGTCAAACCTTTGGACCCAACGGCTTTCGGAATGATGGCACCGGGCACAAGTTGGATATTTGACGGATTTAAAACGCCGTCATCCTCGGCTAACCAGATACCTGTCACGGCTATTGAAGCATTCTTCAATATAAGTTCCACCACCTTGTTCGCAGTTTTAATATCAGGTAGTGTTTTCATGACAGGCGAACGCCCGTAAACTTCGCCCGGTGCTTTTAACCAGCGGAAAGAAATAAACGGCGACGTTTGAAAGACGGCCTCTTTAAGGAGGCCTGAAACGCCGTTTAGGGCATCATGCTGGCTGTCCGGTTCCAAAAATGCCGTATAAGTATACCCCCCGTTAACACGCGGAATAACCGATTCGATTAAAGAAATTTTTGCTTCGTCTTCGACAAGCTTTTTAACCGTCCTCTCTGGCAATTCGAATCCTGGGAATCGTTTTTTTAAAGTTAAGTAATCTGTTTGTGATTTGCGAAAAGTCATATCCAAACGTCCTGTCGGCCCCTCATCCAAGCAAATTTCGGATAAAGGAACAGACAAAAACCGAAATGCGGATGTTGAACCGACAGGCGCTTCTTCAAACAATAAACAAGCCGTTCCGACAGTTACCAAATCCAGATAGGCTTGGTGAACTTCCAAAGCAAAATTGGAACGGTCAAATTGTGTTTGAAGCGTGCTGGAAATGGTTTCTAATGTTGGCGTAATTTGCATGGCTTCATCGTCCGTCAAATCCGTGCCGGCGGTCAGTTGAAACCACCTCAGCCAAGGCGGCGTCATTTCCGAAAGCATGATGGCCGCTAATTGGTCAACGCAATCCGGTGCTGTGCCATCGTACAAATTGCTAATTTTTGATTGGTTTGTAGAAAAGACGCCTTCTCGTTGGGGCAGGGCGTATTCGTAACATTCCTGCCACGTTGATTCCCATTGGGTACGTTTCGCGTTGGCTTTTTTATATTGGTTATAGAGGCTTTGGATGTCAGACATGTTAAAATAATTCTCCTTAATTTAAGTTTCAAGAATTTTAATCATTTAATCTTGCCCCATTTCTTATCTTTCAGGTCAAAAACTAAATGAATACCATAATATGTTTTTGAAAAATCCATTTTTCAACCATAGATTGAAAAAACCGCCCTGGTTTCATCAGAGCGGTTGCTGGTTTTTATTTAAATACACGTGTGGTTGTTAATTGAATTTCAATATAGCATACTTTTGTTCACAAGTCAAGGATTATTTTCCTTTTTTTTCACTTAAAAATTGAAATAATTGATAAGGCGTTAAAATATAAGGATTTTTTATTCCTAATAACCTTTTGACGGTTTCGACGCAGGTATGAGGTCTGAATCGCGCCTTTGTATAGGGTGGAACTTGCGGCGTTGTTAAGACCAACTGATATCCCTGAGATCGCAAATATCCTTTAATATTCACGTTCTTAAGGATAATCGTGTCGGTAAAATGGGCTAACGGATCAATCAAAATCCAATCGAAACCATTACCCAATACAACAAAGCAATGATAAAATCCTTTTTTTAAAAATCTCATCCACCACCACCTGGGCTCTCCTCCAAATCCGACTATGGCAAACGGATATCTATATCCTTTTAAAGTATTGTTTTTCATATCTTTTCTTTCTTTTTTTGTGTTCTTCGTATCACGCAAGGCACGATTCGGCGTTTTTGTGTCTTTAAAATAAATAATTTTTTTCAGTTTCAAGATGCAACGATTCCCTTTTGTTTTAAAATGCAACCTAAGAAATTCAATGCTTCGCGCCATAAAGAACATACGCGTAAACTGTCGCCAAAATGTGGATGCGGTGGTGTTTGTTCTTTTCCGTATTTTAATAATATTTTTGCTTGCTCGGCAGTTATTTTCCCTGATTGAATAAGTCTTTTAAGGGCAATAATTATGTCAGACGATNNGGGCGGGAAATTTTCCTGCCGCCGCCACGTGTTCTGATGTGTCCAAGCGATTCGCACAAACAACACCAAAACCAAGCCTCTTCAGAAGAATCAAAAGGCGTTGTGTCTTCGGATATGTAGGTGTTGCAATATGTATTTTTCATTTTTTCCTCCTTTAGGTTTAGAACAAAATAAGAACTAATCTAAAATAAATAAGTTGTCAAGAGTAAAATAAGAAAATAATCCTATTGACAAGACAAAAATCTTGTGGTATAGATAATTACAACTAATACGATAGTGAGAGGAAACCAAAGAAATGCACCTAACTTATGCGGAAATATGGGGAGGGATCGAAAATTTAGCGGAAAAGAAAGGGTTGTCATTGTCTGCACTGGCCGTGAAGTCTGGATTGGATCCAACCAGTTTTAATAAATCTAAACGACTCGGCGCAGATGGCAGAAAACGTTGGCCGTCAACGGAAAGCATGAATAAATTGCTTCAGGCAACCAATACCACAATTTTCGAATTTATGGAGCTGGCGGGGGAACCCACTCCAAGCTCTAAATCACAAACTGTACCGCTGCTTGGCTTTGCCAAAGCGGGACGCGACGGGTATTTTGACAGCGACGGTTATCCGCTGGGCATCGAATCGTGGGATGGCATTGAGTTCCCTACCGTGCTGGCTAAAAAGGTTTATGCGCTCGAAGTTTCCGGCGACAGTATGGAACCGGCTTACCGCGATGGCGACAAATTGATTGTATCGCCCGATTCGGAAGTACGCCGTGGTGATCGAGTCGTTGTGAAGTTATCTACGGGCGAGGTTATGGTTAAAGAATTGGTTCGCAAATCTGCATTGCAGGTGGAATTGAAATCTGTTAATCCTCTTCATCAGGACATTGTTGTCCCTTCTGAAGAAGTATTGTGGATGAGCCGTGTCTTGTGGGCAAGTCAATAAATAAATTGAACTTCTGTCAATTACACAAACTAATGAACATTCAATTTTGTGGAGTCTGTAAAGTCAGGCGCTTTTTTTTAAATAAAATTTCATTATTTTATAAAATATAGAATGTAAATTTAATTTTCTGATGCGGAACACGATATAAAAAATAACTGCCTTAAATAAAGCAGTTATTGTAATGAGATAAAAACCTTAGGTTAATTGGCCAATGAATCCCAATTTTTTGAAATATTTTTCTTGGCCTCTTTTGTGCTTTGCTTAATATCCTTTTGCGCTTGTTTTAATTTGGCCTTGGCTTCTTGTTTTTCCTTTTTGGCTTGTGCCTTTTTTTCGGCGGCCTCTTTTTTTGCTTGGGCTTTTTGTTCTTCTTTCAAACGTTTAGCCTGCGCCTTTTTCTCAGCATCTTGCTTTTTGGCTTCTTCACGTTGTTTTTTTGCTTCAGCTTTTTTTACCGCTGCGTCTTTTTTAGCCTCGGCCACTTTTGCCGATAAATCGCTTGAAGCATTCGAAACGGATGTCGATGCATTATTAACGGAAGAAACGGCAGAATCTAATAGCCCTTGTGCATGAACACAGATACTTAAAGATATAATGCTGACACCAACTAAAATAAATTTATACATGGGGAAACTCCTTAAGATAATAAAATTTTACCGCCCTTAGTATACATAAAATTTTTTAAAATTCAAGAGAAACCAATGTTGAAAGCTTCGTAACGATAAAATAATGTCAAAAAGCCGCCCTTCAAAAAAGGCGGCCGTTATTTTTATTTAAACCAAAAAAACTTAATCGCTTACGGCATCACTGACGTAATCTTTTGTATCTTGATATCCTTTTTTGATATCGCGCCCCATTTGGCGGGTGCTGGATTTTGTTTGATCCCAAGCATTTTCCATGTGTGTTCCCATGGTCGTATCGCCGCCGTCGGCCGCATTGCG
>DLOI01000087.1:16673-18894 GCA_002477185.1 Alphaproteobacteria bacterium UBA7488
CAGAAACATTAGATCAAGCAGCTTCTGTTTTAGAATCGCGCATTTGCGATTTTAATTCGCGTTTTTTATCTTTGTATTCTTCTTTTAATTCTTTTTTCTTGTTTTTCCATTCATCATTGTTATCTTCATCATTATCTGACCAATGTTTCTTTCTATAGCTGTCATCTTTATCTTTATGATGTTTTTCCCACTCTTTTTTCATTTCTTCATGTTCTTTTCTTTCTTCGCGCATTTCTTTTTTGCGTGCCCCTTTTTGACGCATCATTTGTTCACGTTTTTCTTTGGCTGCTTGATCTAATGTTTCTGTCTTATAAGTTCCGTCGGGTTGTAAAACCTTTACCATCGGATTGGTTCGAGATTGAGCATTTACCGATAAAGAAATGGCGGCAACGGCTGCGCCTACGATTAATTGTTTTAACATGTTTTTCCCCCTTTATAAAAATGTTAACATCAATATAGTAGGAATTAAAACGAAATGTTACAAGGGGGACGTGTTCGATTTTGCCTTTAAAAAAAGCCGTCTTTCGGATGGCGTGATAATAAAAATGGGTAATAAACATAAGGCTTAAACACAGTTTTCAAAATATAAAAAAACCGCCGTAAAATCGGGCGGACTTTTTTAAGCGTATGTCATAAAAGATTACTAAACCTTTTAACGGCAAGCCGGGATTAACCTTGACGAGCCTTTAATTTAGGATTCTTTTTATTGATAACATATACGCGTCCTTTGCGGCGAACAACTTTGCAGTTTTTATCGCGCATTTTAGCGGACTTAAGTGAACAACGAACTTTCATAGGCTTCCCTTTCTTGTCAAAACTGACCCGAACTATACATGAATTTATCCCCTTTGTCAAGAACTATTTTGTCTGTGCGATATTATTTTGGTTTATACCCTAAAACGAATATATTTTTAACCCTACACTAAACATAAAAAACGGATAATCGGGTTATTTTCATAATAACCCTCATGTCTATCTGCCACGATTGCGGCGCAGCATTTGCTGATGCTGTTTGGCTTTATTTTGCTCTTGAATCTGCTGAGTACGGATGGCTTGCATTCGTTTTTGTTTATCAAGTTCTTGTGCCTCGCGTACTTTCGGGTCGTATTCATCCAGCATGCGACGTACATCTTTCAGCAAATTGCTATGCTTGGGCATCGCACGGAACTCTTTGAAAAAATTGGCACTTAAGCTTGGTGAATCCAATGCCCCCTTCAAAATGGCGCGTTCAGATTTGTCCAATACCTGAAATAAATTTTGCAATAGGGTATTTTCTAACCGAGTCAATAACATATCGCCGAACGGGCTATCCGCGTTTTCAAGAATATCTTTAAATTCTTGAAATTCCGGTGAATCCAACCCTTTCCATATCTCGTACAAAGATTTAATTAAATTTTCCGATAAAACTTGTGGTGTGGCCGGTTCTCCCAAATGAATGCCGATTTGGCGTCCCGTTTTTTTAATGATTTCCACGTACATTTTTTGAAAAGCCGGTTTTTGTGCCAAAAAGGCTTCTTTCGTATCTGCAATTGAAATTTTGGGCGATGTGAACCCGCTGATGAATGCCAATCCGGCCGCGATGTAATTTTCCTTTTCACGTAAGCATTTGGCGCATCTGAGCGGAGCAGAGTTGCTATCAATACCTAAAAATTGTTCAAAATATTCACAATAGTTCGGCAAATATTCAAACGACATGCCCATCTTAATCCGAAAGGGGCATTCTTTCGGACAAGATTTATATTTGGATGAAAAGCGTCTCGGGTCAATCATTCTTTAAGCATAACACGTTTTGCTCAGTTGCCAAGCTTTTTATATAAAATTAAGATTATTTAATGCCTTTTCGCCTGTTAAACCGTATTGACAATCCGATGCAAAGCAAAGCGAAAAATAACGGTACCAAAACGCCCAACTTGGCATAAAATGTTGCTTCAATCGCACGCGGCAACAGCGCATCCAAAACGCCTTCGGTTCCCAAATCCAACATTTCGGGGACTCGTNNGATAACCGCGCTGATACCGTTATTGGTCGCACGCGCAACCGGCAACCCTTCTTCCACCGCACGCATCACGGCCATGTCAAAATGCTGATAAGGCCCCGCCGATAATCCATACCACGCATAATTGGATACATTGATTATCCACGACGGGCGCGGTTTTTTTTGCACGACTTGGCCAGAAAAAATAATTTCATAACAAACCAGCGGGGAAGCGGGCGGCGCTTT
>DLOI01000087.1:18923-19128 GCA_002477185.1 Alphaproteobacteria bacterium UBA7488
CGGCTCCTATGGGTACAATTTTATCAATCGGCAGTATATCCCTCATCGGCATATATTCCCCAAACGGTACCAAATGTGATTTATCATAAAATCCGCGAATATTGGCCAAATCATCCAAAATAAAAATACTGTTGCCAAGTTCCCATGTATCAATATTCGCGCCGCGCAATCCCCCCGTTATCAACGTGCCGCCTTGGCGAACGGC
>DLOI01000105.1 GCA_002477185.1 Alphaproteobacteria bacterium UBA7488
CGCCTTGTTGAATGGTTACCATCAATTCATCCAATTCTTTAGCCAAACGTTCCAAATCGTCCAGTGTGTTTTTGGAAGCCAATAAATCATACAATTTGGCTATTGCAGCGCGCAAAAGCGGCAGCGGTAACAAAACAGTTTCGGGCGAAATCGGTGCGGCCGGAACGGCACCGGTCATGACTAACGTTGCCGAAACAAAGGGCGCTATCGAACAAAGGGCGGCCGCGAAAGAAAATGAATTGTTATCGGTTGACGGCACATTAGTTGGCCGCACATTGGAAGAACAACAAAAAGCTTATATCGCTCAACAAGAAGCCATTGACGGCATGGCCAAAGCGTTAGTTGCCAAAAACACACTGGCCGATTTGGAACGTTTGGCTAAAGAATTGGATGAATTGATGGTAACCATTCAACAAGGCGCCGCCGACGCACCCGAAACGTCCGGCAATCAAACTCAATCAACTTCGGGCATTATTCCCGCAACGGGGCATAATATGGCTGCTGCCATCAAAAATAACATTTCGGTCAGGTTGCTTTGGGACGAATTGTTGACGACACAACAACAAATTATGGCGATGCGTTTAAAAGCCAATACTGTGCAGGCTATCAGCGATATGGAAGACGTGTCCAGTGTTGTTGAAATTGAAGAGCCCAACACGGATGACAAAACAAATGACACAACGAACAATAAGACAAACGACGAAGGAAATGACAAAGAAAATCGAGAACAAATTTTAGATCAATTAAAATACGCTGACGATATTCAAAAAGCCGTTAACGAGTCGGTTAACCGTGGTGTCGAAGAATTAGATAAAATGCAAAACGGGCAAATTAATTTATAAAACAAATCTCTAAAGTTAAAGAAAGGTAAGGACATGAACAAATTGGGAATAACTTTATTGGCCGGCACCCTCGGTATTTGTTTGATGCCTGTCATTGCAACAAAAGCCAACGATTTCACGTTTGTGAAAGTTGCACAACCGCCAGTTAAAGAAGAACCGACAAAAGAAGTTGTGCCGGTTGAATATTTAATGACGCAAGCGTTAGATCTTCATTTAACACAATCGCGTATCCCGCAGTTAAAAAAAGCATTGAAGGATCAACAAGAACGTTTGGCGGAACTTCAAACGGCTCAAAAAAAATTTGAAGCCATGACTGATTGCAATATTAAACGGTTGCAAGAACAATTTAAAAATCCCGAAGAAGTGTGGAATAAGATGACTGCCGTTTATGACCAACGAGAAAAAGATTTGGCCATTTATATTAATTCATCTGAGGTTCCTTCGCCCGAATCGCTTGAGAAAAAAACAGATATCAATAATTATTCAGACCGTGAAATTTCCGAAATGTTATTGCATTGGTCATTGGGTAATGAAATTTTAACAGATGTTTATGCGAACCAGGATAAATGGGGGACAAGAAAGGCGCCGAAATCACCCTCTTTCCCATTATGGGAAGATCAAAAATTTTTGTATGATCAAAAATATAATGACAAATATACGAAATTAAATGCCTATTTCGGTGTGCCGCCGCAAATGCGCCCTGTTATCACGGATGAAGTCAAATATGATTATAACCGTGCCGATGAAATGGTCGCGGCCCATAACGCTTATTTGGCTAAATTGACCGCATCCGATCCCAAACGCGCCTTGACGATTCAGGCAGAACTTAAAAAATCGCCCGAAGTAGCACCGCGTCCATTGCCTCCGGTTGAAGAAAGTGTTTTATACATCGGCGACGTGGAAAAATCGCACCAAATTTTTCCTGCTTGGCCAGAACCGTGGCAAAAACAAATTGAAAACAACTTTGCAAACTATAACACAAAGGGGGAATTGGCTAAAGATTTCAGGCCCCGCAGTTTTAAAGTCAAAGATGAAGTATTGGCACGTGACCCGAGTGAACAAAACAACCGTTTAAATGTTTACCAACAACAAAAGAAAGGGGTAAATGCTGCTCAAAAAATGTTGGAAGTTTCCACATTGGAAGTATCCGAATTTGCAAACGTTTTGCAAGAAGGGCTTAATCGCGGCGGAATTCCGGCTTCGGTGGGAACGTTAAATTTAAAAGATGAAAAATCCTTTGAAAATTTACAAAATCGCTTAAAAGCCGAAAAGTTGGCGTTGATTGACAAAATCCAACAAAATATAAAAGGGCACCCACGCGAATATTCGATTCAAACAACCATTAATGCTTTAAAAAAAGATGCAAACGGCAAAACATATATCACGCCGATAAATGCCGCGAATGTTGACCAATTGTTGTTGGAAGCGGCAGCATCGGATGCTTTGATTAAAGAGCAGGAAAAATTTGCTGCCGAAGAAAAGAAAAAGCAAGACAAACGTATTGATAAAAAATGTTTAAATGGCGGGGTATAATGGCACTTAAACCGATAAAAATACCGGGGAAACCGGACAAGTCAAATCCGAATTATGCCGAAGCTATTGCTAAATTTTGGATGGTAATTGCTAGTGTTTTAATCGCTTTGAATTTATTTTTTGTTTTGACGTTAATGCAAATGGCGCCCAAGTTGACCATCATTGCCCAAGTTTTGACGTCACCCATGAATTCCAACCAATTCATTCAAGCCGAACCGTTCAGCGCAGATATATCGGATAAGAATTTGATTGAAGAGATGTTAATACGCAATTACATTACCAATCGATATTTTTTTGTACCCGATGAAGATGAAATGAAATTCAGATGGAGCGGTTTCGGTGTTGTCGGACAAATGTCAACACCCGCCGTTTATGAAGCTTTTTATAACAGTTTGGGGGAAATGCCCGAAAAAGTGCGCACGTTGGAATTTACCCAAAATGTGGATATACGGCGCGTCGAACGCCATAATGATACATGGACGGTCGAATTTGACGTTTATCGATTAATGGGCGGTGTTGCAACCAAACAAACAAAGGTAGCGGTGTTGGAAAGTGCCAATGCGCCGCAATTCGGTTGGTATCGAACGGATTTTTCAAACCCCTACGGCTTTTTTATTTACAGTTATAATGAAGGCGAGAAAAAATAAAGGCTCTCTAATTTTTTGTTTGGATAATTTAATTTTATGTGCTACATTAAAAAAAATATTGGCTTAGGAAAGGAAAAAATATGAAGAAATACTTATTGTTATTGGCTGTTGCAGGTGCTTTGGCCGTCGCCGCATGCAATTCGATCTATGAAAAAGAAACGGTCGGTATCGGTCCGGATTATTCTGAACTTAAAAAATCGCCGTGTGCTTGTTTGCAATTGGACCAAGCCCCCGAATTGCCCGAATGGTTTTCATAATCATTTGATTTCAAAAGAGGTTTTAAACATTTGACATGAAAAAAACGCCAAATGATACGACACAGCAACCGCAAACTTTTCAGGCTCATTTAGAAAGCGATATTTCCGAAGAAGCTGTTAAAGAAAGACGGTATTTATGGATGGCAAGGACTTTTGCCCTTGTGTGCGTTGTATCGTTTTTGGCCAATATTATACTGCTGGGCGCCTTGTTTTCATTAGTGCCGCTGGTGCGTGTTCAACCGTTTTACCTCAGCACACAAGACAAGGATGAACAAATCATCACCGTGGTACGCCCCAATGATGCCGATATAGACAAAGATATTTTAGCCGAATCGTTTATTCGCCAATACCTGTTGGCACGTTTTACGGTTGGGACGAATATACCTGCGCTTGAAAACACTTGGGGTATTGACGGCATTATCAGTTGGGAAAGCGCGCCATCCGTCTTCCAAGAATTTGCCGCAACATCCGAAGCGTTGATTGCCCAGGCCAAACGTGAAGGATTTACAAGAAACGTGCGGATTTTAACGGTCGTAAAATTAACCGCTCCAAATGCGCCTGAAGAAATTTGGCAAGCCGAATTGGAATTGTCCGATATGAAACAAGGTTCTTCCGCACCGGTGGTATCCCGTTGGCGTGCAACGTTGCAAATCGAATTCCGCCCGAACCGCGAAGGGTTAAGATGGTCTCAACGCCTTAAAAACCCACTGGGCTTTACGGTTGTCAAATTCGGTATGCAAGCGATTAAATAAAAGGATTTTTTCGCTCATTAAACCGGTTATAAAATCATTTATAATTTTATGCCAAATGGTTGCAGGCAACTCCGTTACGCCGTTTTTCGTCAAAAAATTAATTTTCTGTCCTTAACTTTACAATATCAAATCGGTATGGCACATTTTTAAATGCGTATCCCTATCATGGAAAATTGCCCAATAAATAAACCCTTAACTAAATTAAATTAATTATCCTTCTTATAAACATTGTGGGCGTTTGCCTCTCAAGCCATGAATACGACCTAAAGCTATTCAATTAGCCGTTGAACTTATACGGTCCGAACAAAGCGATATAGATATTTGCCAATTTTATAAAACAGATTTTTTAAAGCTGAATTTAAAATATAAAATTATTACACCTTTTGATAAATTTCCTCTGCTTTTCCTTAATTTGAATACATAGATATTGACAAAAATGCGCTAAAGTCGAAAAGAGCTGAAAAAGCAGCCATTCAGAGGTTGATTTTTTAGAAAAAAAGAGCGAATATGAAACAGCGCAACATTTTAATCTAAAAAAAAAAATAAAATAAAAGAACCTTATGAATACACACCTAATTATGCTAGTTTCCCCTTCAAAGCCCCCGAATTTTAAACCGGCAAATTCCATTTTGTCCGCTTCATACCCGATGAAGGAGGAAAAAAAGGCATAAATGTACAGTTTTATGTATTTTTTGCTGGACTTTATCATCATTTTTGATTTATGTTATTATTTAGAGTTTTGTTAACAAAGGAGAAACGGGTTATGTTAAAATCAAACAACAGAAAATTAAATTGGCTTGGGGCTGTCAGCATCTGTCTTTTGACGGCATTTGGGGCAAGCGCTCAACAAATGCTGCCGACCGATGTCGAAGAAATGCAACTGTCCGATGCCATCGCCCAAACGTCGGGCGAATACGACGCGATGAACTTGGGTTACATCCACTCGCTGGGCATGCAACAAAAAGCATGGAACGACCCGCTTTCCCATATGGGCGAAGGCCAAAGCAAACCCGGTTATTCCAGATATACCTGGACGCCGGAAGTCGTATTGCCTATTCGTTTGCGCGAAGGGATGATGACACTTATTAACTTGCCGACATGGGAACTCATTGAAAAAGTCCACATCGGTTCGCCCGAATCATTCGGCGGCGAAATTGCTGCGCCAAACTCTCTCCTTGTTTACGCCGACCCGTCGTACATTGGCGTCGACAGCAATATGATTATTTTCGGCCGTTCGGGCAACCGTTACGTGTTCTATTTGCGTTCCGAAACATACAACACGGATAAAATTACGTCCAACGTTGTCGATGTATTAGTCGGACCGAAATATACACCGCAATCCGCCGGGGGTACCCTCGGAAATTTTAATGGTGCCACGACCACTGCCGGCTCAGGTGGTACGGGCAGTGCGGGTGCTCCGGGCTGGGCTTCTAAAGGCTCATCTTTAACGCCGGGCGGCTCGCAAAATCCCCAATTGGGCCTGAACACAGCTTCTACAGCGCCAAAAGATTGGTTAAAATCAATTCCCGTTGATCCGGAAAAATTCCGCTTTGACGTTGAAATTTTCTTACCCGATCCCGATGCCGTTGACATTGCACCGGATAAAGTTTGGCGCGATGACATCTTTACCTACATCGATTTAGGGCCAAAAGCATTAACGATGACCCAACGTCCCGTGGTCAGTTTAATCGTTCAAGATTCCGAAGTTCCGGTCGGTTTCCGTACACGCGGACCGAACAGCCGCTTGATAGTTGTTGAAGCAGTCGGTGATTTGGTATTGAGAAACGGCAAAAAAATTATTTGCTTGAAATTGCGCCGCGACCCGGCTTCCGGTTTGGAATACACTGATTACAGCGGGTCTGAAGCGCGCAGGTGGCATGCCGCGCCGCAACCGGATTATCAAAACGCCGGTGCATCGGGNNGCAGCCGGTTTGGATTTATCCAGCGACTATCAACGCCAAGCCGCGTTGTCTATGGATGGCAAAACCATTTTGCGCAAATCAGAAATTGAACAAATTATCGCTACCACCGATGCCAATGCAATGGGTACCAATGCAGCAGATGCATTGCTTATCCAAGAACAAATGGCACCGTTGCCCGCCATTCCGGCAGAGGTTAAATACCAACCGTCAGCCTCATCGGGCATTGTCGGCGTGATTAACCAAGTAACGACTACGAAATCATCTGCTTCAAAAGCAACGCAATTTGCAACGGGTCCGGAAAGCATTTCCGTTGAGTTAGCCTCGAATGCCGACATTGCTACATTGGAAGCCACGTGGGAAGATATTTTGTCCAAAAACGAAGATTTGCTCAAAGGTTATGAACCGTTCTATTCGGTCGACACGACGGCTGACGGAGATGTTAAAGAACTCTTCCGTTTGCGCATCGGTCCGATGAAGAGTGTTTCTGCCGGCGACAAATTGTGTCAAAAACTCGGTCGCCGCGGCTCTACATGCTCGGTTATTCGCGTTCAATAGGTGCAAACTTCATAAGTACGCTTAAGCGGTACATATATAATATAGTATAAATAGGATTATTCATGACAGAAAATCGCAGCCTTAGCTCGTCAGAGCAGTATATCAAAAAAAGCAACCGTAAACTGTTAATTGTCGGTTTGGTGTTGTTAGTTTTGTTTTTCATCGCGCTCATGTTCTTATCAAATGGTACCACTGAGCAGGCGACAAGGCAACCTACCGATTTTCGAACGGACGATTTCGACAAATGGGCAGCCGGGACACAGGATGCCTCCTTGTTGCCTTTTGGCGGTAACGCGACCTTAACCCCCGAACCGGCCGAGGTAAACATGACTAACGTCGTTTTGGGGTCAAAGGCGGAATCCATTATCGTTTTAACGGCTCAAAACGGTCCTATTTTATTCTTAGGCATGGAACTGGCCGAAGCGCAACAAGACGGCTTTACGTTGGAGACGACTTGTACGCCGAACGGGCGCATTGATACAGGGGCTTCTTGTAATGTTAAAGTGCTATGGAACCCTGTTGAGCTGCGGCAAATTCAAAACATTTTATATGTCAGATGGCGCGAAGATTCAACGGCCGTATACCGTGAAGAAAGAACGTCTATTCCCCTAAGGGCTCAATCAACGGATTCCAAAGATTGCGTCATTTGCGAAAATGTGACGGCCGAACCTAAAGAACCGCGCATGGCCATGGGTTTTGATGGTAAATTGTATGAAATTGACAAAGACGGTTATATTACAATTGACGGACAACGTTACCGGGTAACCGAAAATGGCATCATGGTGGATGAAGCGGGCAATATTATCGGGGTCAGTGAACCCGAATATTTGCCGTTGGGTCTTGACCACCGTATTTTGGGAACGGTTTCCGATACAAAAGACGTCATCAGCCCGACTGGCGATAAAGTCGGCCGTTTGCTTGGTGATGGTACCATTGTCACATCTGATTTAAAAGTTGTCGGTGCAGCTTTGCCGATTGTTTCCGTTATGAATGCCGGAGGTCAAGTCATCGGTAAACTCATGCCGGACGGCACCGTTGTGGACGGCACAAATACCGTTATCGGGCGTCCCTTAGTTGACGGCAATATCGTGAATTTGGAAGGTGCCCCAATCGGTTCGTTGCGTCCGTGGGGATTAGCCATTGATTTCACGGGAAATATTTTGGGCGCTATTTTGCCGGACGGCAATATCACCAATACCGAACGTCAAAATGTTGCACGCATTACGCCCACCGGTTTGGCTATCGACCCGACGGGAGAACTCATCGGCGGCGTTATCNNTCCGAGCAGGCGGCACCCTTCGGACACAGCCGTTCCTTTGGGGACGACCACACCGACAATGCGGTTGTTCGCATTTGTTACATATTTATCGGCCAACACGTGTCCGACGCCTTCACCCGCATCGCTAAAGACATTGCCGTCCGGGTAAACAGACCCGACAACCAAACAATTATTGCCGATGACATAGCCTTTGGCCATAACGGCACCGATGAGTTTCTTACCGGCGCGCGGTGTGGCTGTCGGTGCCGGATGTGCATCAGTCGGAAGTGTTTTATTAAACGGCCAAGTCAAAGATTCTTATGAACAAATTGTCGGCCAAGCACAAGTTGACGGGTCAGTTTTGAATGCCGATATGGTTGAAATCGGCACCGTGATGCCGCAAAGTTTAGTCATTAACGAAAAAGGCACGATTTTAGGATTTGTCAATTCAATGGGCAAAGCCGTGGATGCCAAAGGCTCCGTCATCGGATGCATTAATCCCGACGGGTCTATATCC
>DLOI01000014.1:0-1441 GCA_002477185.1 Alphaproteobacteria bacterium UBA7488
GCGCTTTCATCGGCAAGACATAAACGGGTTCCACAACGCCGATAACCCCCAAAGAATGCTTAATCGGGTAGCACGGCAATTGTACCTCCGGTTCGGGCTCAACCACAATCGGCAACGGCGGTGATGAATACCGCACCGTTGTGCAAATGCGCATCCGTTTCGGCAATGAAATTATCACATCGCAATTTACGTTGGCCGACCGCAGCAAATTTGAATACCAAGTGTTAANNGAACCGGAGCCGGTTTAAACAACGAACAAGCGGACACAGATAAAACCGCTGCCGTTAAAACAAAGATATAAAATAAATTATGACACATGTTTTGCCTCTTTAATAATTATTTTTTGTTTTAGACCAAATCTGGTCAAAAGTAAAGAATAAAAAAGGATTATTTTTTGCTTTCTTTTTTGGCTTAAAGCCATTATGATAATCCTTAAATAATATATTTAACACTTCTTAAATCAAGGCTTTACAAATGATGAATTACATATGGGCGGGATTGGTTTTAATCGGTATTATAACGGCCTTTTTTACCACAGAATTCANNTCACGGCCGTATCCGAAAGTGCGTTAAATGCAGCCAAAACCGCCGTCCAAGTCGTTTTGGCTTTGATGGGCGTCATGGCGTTATGGTTGGGTTTGATGAAAATTGCTGAACAGTCAGGCTTAATGGACATATTTGCCAAGGCCATCCGCCCGCTCATCGATTGGTTGTTCCCGGACTTGAAACAAAACAAAAAGGCCAAAGCGGCCATTACGATGAATGTCGCGGCCAATGCATTGGGCTTAGCCAACGCCGCTACACCGTTCGGGCTAAAAGCCATGGAAGAAATGCAAAAAGACAACCCCAAAAAAGATACGGCCACCAATGCGATGTGCACGTTCTTGACAATTAACACCGCGGGTATTCAGCTCATCCCGATGAGCGTTATCGGTATTTTAGTGGGACTCGGCGCCCAAAATCCGGCCGAAATTATCGCGCCTTGTCTGATTGTGACATTACTGACGCAGGTCATTGCCATTTTGACGGCCAAGTTGTTGCAAAAATGGGGCGGCAATGCCCCAAAACAAAAGGGGGATAAATGATGCGCGAAATTTTAATGACTGTTTCAATGTCTCTGATTCCCCTGCTTATCGGGACAATTTTAATCCATGGGCTGTATAAAAAAGTGCCCGTTTATGAAACGTTTGTCGCGGGTGCCAAACAAGGCTTTGAGGTCGGCGTGCGGATTTTGCCGTATTTGGTGGCAATGATGGTAGCCGTTGCCATTTTCCGAGCCTCGGGCGCATTGGATATGATTGCGTCATGGATGTCACCCGTTTTGGTCTATTTCGGCATTTCGCCCGATTTAATTCCGCTCGCGTTTATGCGCTCGTTATCGGGCAGCGGGACACTGGGCATTTTTTCGGAAATTGCCGCCGTTCACGGCCCCGATAGCCCC
>DLOI01000014.1:1518-7219 GCA_002477185.1 Alphaproteobacteria bacterium UBA7488
GCCATGCGGTCATAGCGGGCCTGATCGCCGATTTTGCAGGCATCGTCATTGCGCTGACAATCTCAAAGATGTGGTTTTAACATTCATTCAAAAATCAATTGACTAAAGCATAAAAAAATTTTATACTAATGCCATTATAGGGAGGGAAATAAAATGGCGGACAATGTTATTTCATTATCTGACAACAAAATTGAAAATTATCAATTTCTTATAAATTCCACAACTTTTTCACCAAAAGAAAAAAATATTCTTTTAGATCCTGAAAATAAAAATAAAATATACTTATTGATTAATGAAAATAAAATTACAGGCTATGCACTTTTTTCGAACACTGCTGATCAAAATTTCCATGGTCATATTGAATTTCATATCCTTCCGGAATATCAAAATAAAGGCAAAGGAAAGTTTTTCTTTTCTATGCTTTTAGAGGAAGCCCGAAAAAAAGAAATTGCCCAAGTAAAAATTACATGTTCAAAAAAGAATATAAAAGCCATCAAAATTATTAAAAATTTTAATTATAAACTTGAAGAAACTTTCAATGATTATAATACATATTGGATTGATTTACCTAAAGAAAAAGCGTGCCGTTATTCAATAAAGGCGATTATTATTGAAAATAATAAACTTTTAGTGGAAAGATGCGATTATGGTCGCGGTCGTTTTTCGAAATTACCCGGAGGGGGACAAAATTGGGGAGAAACCATTACGGAGGCATTAATAAGAGAATGTAAAGAGGAACTGAACATAGACGTTGAACCTCAGAAATTAGTTCTTATACGTGACTATATTGCAAAAAATCATCCAAGTAAAATTGGGCCATATTGGTTTCATCAAGTTGAACCGATGTTTATATGTAATGTAAAAGATTATTCGACTTTAGGAAAAGGAAATTCACCCGACGGCATTAACCAAGAAATTGTATGGCTGGATTTGAATACAATTGAAACAAGCGATTTTTACCCAAAAGCGATTATTCCCTACTTAAAAAATATCCAAGATATAAAAGAAACAATATATCTTGGTGATGTAAACTGATTAAGTTATTCATGGATATGGATCATGCTAAAAGATTCTTTAGAAACGACACTTTTTTTTATTAAACCTCCGGCAATTAACCGGACTACATCCATTATAAAAGATTTAAAAAAACATTTTAATATTTTATCTTTAACAGCTATTCAATTACCCAAATCTTTTTGGTTGGATTTTCACCACAATGATCCAATGCCTTATAGGGAACTAAATGCAATATATTTGGATAAACAATTAATTGTTATGGGTATTATCCGAGGTATTAATGCAAAACAAGAATTACTAAACCTGTGCGGACACACATATATTTCATCCCAATGCCATCCGAATTCATTGAGGTATAAGCACAGAGATCTCGAAAAGCATATAAAAATCAATGGATTTGATTTTTATATAAACGCAATTCATCGAGCCATGCCCGAAGATGCCGATAAAGAAGTTTCTTTGTATCTAAAAAAAGTATCAAGAAAAATTATTAAAAAAAACGCCATCGAAATTAATTTAAAGGATGGGCACACAAGATGATTATACGAACATGTTATAAATATAGTGAAATTTTAAATCACATACAAGAAATTATCAGCAAAGCCGCTGATCATAATCGCTTAAAATATCATATTTTTCCGGTCGTAAATAATGCTGTTCGACTGGCACAAAAATTAGATGCAGATAAAGAAGTCGTAGAAATAGCTGCCTTTTTACATGACTATACGCGTTGCTTAGGAGATAGAGAAAATCACCATAACTCAAGTGCTGATTATGCAATCAATTTTTTAAAAAAACATAATTTTCCTGAAGAAAAAATAAAGTTAACAGACTCATGTATCAGAAATCATCGGGGATCTCTGCACGTTTTACGTAAAAGTACTGAAGAAAAAATACTTGCGACTGCAGATGCAATGGCACATATCCAACAGCCTTTACCTATGTTTTACACATGGTATGGTATTCATAAAATGGATATTTTGGAAGGGGCGGTAGAAATTGAAAATAAGCTTAAACGCTCTTGGAATAAAATTTATTATGATTTTGTGCAAGATGAATTAAAAGATCAATATGAATGCTTAATGCGAGTTTTAAAAACAAAATGATCCATGTGAAAGGTTTTTTATATGCCAATACAAACTTCTTTGAGAGATAACTATACCCTTAGAATTTCAGTTACATCTCATTGCAACCTAAATTGTGTCTATTGCAATCCCGTAATATCTAAATTTGAAATGAGCGATGATGATTTAATAAAAATTATTAAAGCTGCCGCCTTGGCGGGGGTCAAAAAGATTTCATGGACGGGAGGTGAACCCACCGTTAAAAAAGGTCTTGCTGAAATTATTAAAACCGCTCGAGAATTAGGCATACAAAAACAAAGTATGACAACAAATGGGGTTTTATTCTATAAAAAAGCTCAAGAACTTAAAAACGCGGGACTTACCCGAGTTAATATCAGCTTAGATACCCTAGATGCCGCTGAGTATAAAAGTATCACTAAAAGAGATGCACTCCCCTATGTGCTAAAGTCAATTGAAACTGGCATTAATATTTTTGGAAAATTAAAAATAAATCATGTTGTCACACGAAAAAACATCCATACTATACCCCAATTCATTGATTTTGCTCAACAATACGGGGATAGATTAACAATTAGATTCTTGGAACTTGTCCCCTGCAATAATGCCAGTGAAAATGATAAGAAGGCTTTTAATGCCGAATTTGTATCTAAAGATGAAATAAAAGAAACATTGAAATCCTTTGGTAAACTGTCTAATTATGAAAATACCGGCGATGTTCCGAAATCAATTTATTATAAAATTGACGGGAAAAAGGGGATTTTCGGCATTAATCCAAATCATTCCGTCAATTATCGTTGCGACCGAGAAAAATGCCCCAAAATACGTGTCAGCCCGACCGGTTTTGTTTCAAACTGCACTACAAATCTAAAATTTTGCCGTAATTTCAAAGGCATTGACCAAAAACAAGCCAATGAACTCATGGAAAAAATCGTACGCGAAAAGGAAACAAGAAATTATAAAGGTTTTTTGCATAAACAAAAATACTACGACTTTTGGCGTTTTGGTGTACCCCCTAAGAATGAATTAAAAGTTGATTAAGCGTAAAATTTAAAACAACCTTTTACGTATTGGCTGTTTATTTCGGGTCGGTCGGTATCACAAAATTCCGCCATGCGGTCATAGCGGGCCTAATCGCTGATTTTGCCGGCATCGTCATTGCATTGACAATCTCAAAGATGTTGTTTTAACATGCTTATCCTTGATAAACTGCCCAAATTTTAAAATTCCTTAATTATTATTAAGAGAATGCTTTTTTATACCCCCCTCTCCGTTTTTTATGAGCGAGCGTTATCCATGTTGAAACATTCACAAATACTGTTTGAAAACCTGTAGATTTTTTCCCTTAAAAACATCTAAAATTTTCTTGATTTTTTTATAAGGCGAATCGAGTCGTTTTTTTATGTCAAAATTTTCATTCCTAATGAAAAATTGTAAAAATATGACAAATTCACCATTAAACTTAATTTCTTGAAATCTAAGGATTCCTTCATATTTTACATACAATCCTATCCCGATTTGGGCTAAAAATAGAAAAAAGTATACAATTCAAAAATATAGAAAAAAATTCATCGGAATTATACAAAAAAACCGATCAAAAAAAGGGGGAAATTATGCCAAAAATTTCAGTCATCATACCCGTATACAACGTCGAAAAATTTTTGCCTGCCTGTTTGGATAGTTTGTTTAACCAAACATTTAAAGATTTTGAAATTATTTGCGTTAATGACGGATCAACAGACGGCAGCGGTAAAATTTTATTGGATTATTCCTCACGCAATACGCCCGGACACCCTCAGGTAAGGCCTGTATTCCAAAGAAATCAAGGCATTTCGGGTGCACGCAACAGTGGCTTGGAAGAAGCAACCGGAGAATATATCTTATTTATGGATTCAGATGATTTTGTACATCCTCAGTTACTGGAAATTGCTTATACACATGCCAAAAAGAACAACGCCGAGTTGACCAGTTTTGATTTCTTCCGCGAAATGGTTCCGGGCGAATTAACATTGGACGGCGCAAAAACATACGATGATATTAACGGCATTAAAACTGTTGTGCCAAATAATCCGCTCAAATACTTCAAACCATCTGCCGAACCGCGCATCTACTATAATGTATGGTCAAAATTAATTAAACATTCTTTTATAAGGAAAATGCAATTTTTGCCGGATGTCGGTTATTGCGAAGACATGCATTTCGTGGCTTGTATGTTAAAACGCAAACCAAAAACGGTTTTGATACCGGAAAAACTTTATTTCTATCGTAAAAATGAGTCTTCCGTCACAAACGTGAATTTTTCCGAAAAGCATTTAGAAGCGCATCATAGAGCTTTGGCGGCTGTTCGGGATGAATTTCGGGGCGAAGAATACAAAGATGAATGGGATTTTATTTTAAAAAATACTTTTGCCGACATTTTGGGCAAAGTCGTTAAAAAAATTGAAAATTCGGATTTGGAACATAAAAATCGATTACTTCCCATTTGGCGGGGGATGCTCAGCGATTTGGTCAAAACCAAATGCATTACTTGGGGACAAGAAGTTGTCAAACCGAAAAAAAGATTTCTGCCCTACATCTTTACGGCAAAACACCATAAACGTATTTTACCGCAATTGGAACGCGCACTTTATGAATCATCCAGAAAACAGATGACGCTTTCAAGGGTATAAAACTTTTTTATAACGATTTTACCAATTAGCCATGATGTTTTACCGGTGGGTAATTGTCGTTTAGCCCCCTTTTTTTACTTGACATTTTTAGGATTTTACCCTAGAATGGTATAAATTTTTCTTGGAGGAATTTTTATGCATAGAAGTGGATTTGTGGAAATATTTGGAAATGAACTGACGGAAGTGATTGGTAATGAGATTAACCGCAAATTGTTCAGAGCCAGATGGAAAGCGTCGGATGTTGCCGAAAAGCGGGAAAGCTTGGCGCTTTCTCATGGTGTCAATTCAAATGTTTTCATCAATGAAACCAATGGGTTGGAACTAACAGTCTCAAAAAACGTTTTAAAAGAACCTTGTACTTATGACTATGCAAAAAAACTGCTGGGCAAATTACACAAACTGATGCCGGCCAATTTCTCTGTATCCGAGCGGGCAATAGAGGAAGAAGCGCGCCTTTTATTTCCGGCTTTGTACGCTACATATTCGGATGCGCAGATGGCATACTATATCAAATCAGGCTTATGGGATGAAGATCGAAATCATGCCCAAATATATATCGCTGGGCGCAAAAAGGGCAAATCCATTAAACAAGCGTTGTTTACTACATTTCAGATGCCTAACATTAAACATTCCATTTTGTTTCATGGTGCGATACTTGCCGCCGCATGTGCAGCGGCGATTGGATTATCGACCGTGAAATCGTGCCAGGCGGGCAAACCAAACCATCCGGCGGTCGCTCATTTAATAACAAAACAAAACAAGTTGGCACACGCCTGTTTGCCGGTTTATCAACGTTCGTTTGAATAAAGGCAACGCGGCAGTTTTTTATTGTAAGAATTGAATAAAGGCAACGCGGTGGTTTTCTATCTTAAAAATCGAAAACGCTTTGATACAAATCTTGCCGATTTTGCTTACCGGTAAAATTGTGGTCGG
>DLOI01000014.1:7262-9798 GCA_002477185.1 Alphaproteobacteria bacterium UBA7488
TCGGAGCAATGACCCTGTCATTATCCGCCGTAATCAACAACACATTCGATTGAATTTTTGATGCGAACTTTAAAGCATCATAGGATTTGGCTTCCTCCACGACAGCATACGGAATAACGGCATTACGGTATTCGTATTCTCCTTTTTCCTTCCACTTTCTACAAAAATCGGGCATATTGGCCATGCAACTTTCTTCCCATTTTTGACCGCTGACAACCGGCGTTATCAAAATTAAAGATTCAACTTCATCGGGATGTTCAGCCGCATATCGCAATACGGATGCACCACCCAAAGAATGTCCGGCAAGAACAAACGGGCGCCCATAAAAATCTTGCGTTTTTGCCCAATTGACGACCGTATTCAAATCTTCCTCATATGTCGATAAACGCCCATCCGTGACTTGCCCATCGCTTTTGCCCAACGAATTTCTGTTATCAAACGTGATAACCGAATAACCTTTGTCTAAAAAAGCCTTTTTGGTTGCCTGAACGGCACGGTGTTCCATATTGGACGCCAAACCATGTTGAATAACGGCCAATTTTTTGTCAACGGCATTTTCTTGTTCATCAAGTTGCAAACAGATTAACTCATTTTGCGCATTTTGAATCTGAATTTCATGTGTCGGATTATTTTGAACGCAAGACGCCAGAAAAATAAATAAAACACTTATCCAAAATTTCGGCATCATACCTTGTTTCCCAAGTTTTCTAATTTTGATTGTGCTATGGAACAATATTATGCGCCCTTTTTAATAAAAACAAGAAATTTATTTTTTTATAAAGATTTTGTCTTAAACCCACCAACACTTAATAAAACAAAAAAACCGCCATACAGGCGGCTTTTATTTTATTGGTTGCGGGGGTGGGATTTGAACCTCACGACCTCCAGGTTATGAGCCTGGCAAGCTACCGGACTGCTCTACCCCGCGATAAGTGAATAAGAATATACATCGTTTTTTACCTCCTGTCAAGCTTTTTTTTAAACATCCAAGAACTTTCTTTGCGGCAAGCATTCGTCAAACATATTTATTAAGCCTTAGCATAGCACTGTTCACTTTAAAAAATATGAAATATTATCAAACAAAATTTTCGGGTATTAATTGTTGACATTGTCAGCGACAACAATCGGTTTCTTAAGGATTTCAAATGCTTTGTCAACCTTGACTTCTTCGGTTAAAACCGTTTGCCCGCTTTCATTTGAAACCACCAACTTATAAGTGCCGAAAATTAAATCGTCAAAAATAAAGGAACCGTCTGATTCTGCCGTTTTAACCATTACTTTTTCCCCTTTGCCATCATAAAGCGTTAAACGATACGCCGCAGCATCTTCGGCATTTATCCACCCTTCAAACCCGCCCCGATGTACAAACTTTAGCTCTAACGGCATAACTGTTCCGGGGCGCAATACAATCTTTTTTTGCTCGTCAACGGGTGTCAAAGATACATCTTCAATGCTGTCTTGATTAACCGTCACAACCGTTTTGGCATATGGTTCCATATCCGCCACTAAAAATTCTCCTTTTTTATCCGTGATTAAAGGTTCCTGCTGACCACTGACATTTACATGAACACCTTCAATGCCGTTTCCGGCTTCATCCGTAACGCGGGCATGCACCGCCGCGCGTTGGGACATTTTGTTTTGAGCATTGGTAAAGGCTCTTAAATCGCCGGGCACTTTGCCAAAACTGATATTGTACCCCAGCAAAACACTTGCATTGCGGTCGGAATCCACGCTTAAGGTCAATGTCAACCCGCCAATCGGGAACAATCGCCCCGCACTTATTGAAAATGTATCCAAATCTTTATTGAAACTATAGTTGGAACGGCAATCATGATCCCAATTCGCTTGAAAATAGGTGTACTTGGACCAACGATAATCTACCTGTTGATTTAACGAAGCCAAATAAGAGTCCGGCCAAACGCGGTACCTGACTTGAGAATGCAATCCCAACCGTTCATATTGTGCCTGCAACAATAAAACGGCATCGTCATATTTATCGTATGAATCTTTGTACCAAACGTTTTCCAACGAAACATTGTAATAGCGCCAAAAACTGGGCGAAAGACGTGCATGGATTTCCTGCAACTTATCGCCGCTGTCTGAATAATTCCCGTTTAAATAAGATAGATAATAAGGCAACCCGCCCCATGGAATATACCCCGTCAGGCGGGCTTCGGCTATGTTCTTCAAATATTGTCCGTTATAATAGGATACAGGTGTTCTTAATTGTCCATAATAATCATACCGCGCAAATACGTCACCGATATAAATATTGCCCTGGACATCCACATGATGCCCGATGGCATTATTAGAAAGGCCATACAATAAATTATATTGGATGGAAGCGCCGGATAAAACCGTTTGGGCGCCGGCCGTNNGGCCGTTAAAAAACCGCGCGATTCATCCGTTACAATATCCGGCGTTTGGCTCATGCCGCCAATAAGCGTCCAATTATCGTTTAGCCCGTAATAACCGGTAAAATCCAATGTGGTTTTATCCGAACTTGAAACATATGGTTCGCTGCCTTCAAACAAAT
>DLOI01000014.1:9862-13637 GCA_002477185.1 Alphaproteobacteria bacterium UBA7488
TTCGCTCTTCGGTTAAAATTTCACCGTAAGGGCCGTAAAAAACCAACTTAAACGTATTTAAGCCATAGCTGACGGGTACATTGGCAAACTGGTACCGTCCGTCAATCGAGCTTTGACGAAACCCGATAAGTTGGTTATTTTGATACAGCTCAACTTGCCAACCGTCACTTAAAGGGCCATTGATATCAATCGTTTTGTCGGCGGACAAAACCAAATCTTTAAACGAACTGGCATATGCCCCTCGCCCGCTGACACTGTTGTTAAAAAGAGTACTGTTAAAACCGGTAACATCCCCCGCTTCAAATGTTGTAAGATTTAACGCATTTTTGGGTTCATCCAAAAATGTCCGGCTGATTGTCAGGCGAGAGCGCGGATTATAATGTGCATTGTAATTATCTCCGAAAATCGAACCGTACGCATCAAAACCGCCGGCTAAAAAACCAAAATCCGCTTGATAATAGGTTGAATTAAACTTTTGTTCATGGGCGCCGTTGTAATCTCGAAAAGAAAACCCTTTTTGAAAGCTTAAATCAACAACCGGTACACTCCAAAACCGATTGTCAAATTCGTAATTTCGGAATGTATCAAGTTGGGGCATCGGCACAAAGGATTCTTGCCTTTTTTTAAGAAGCCTTGCCGTTGTAATCGGCAATTCCCGCTCCGCCGAAATATCCAACTGCATTTCATACACATTGACAACCATTTTAATATCCAGCAATTTTTCATAAAAGGGCAAAGAAAAATAATAGGCGCCTTTAATTTTTTGATAATCTTGCGGCGATACTTGTGCGATATGTATGTCAAAATCATGATTGGCAAAGGATCCTTTCAAACCATTTTGCGTATCTGTTTTGATTTTTAAAATCCGAGCCAGATCTTCCATACGGATATAATATGTATTATGTTCCGATAAAACAGGAATCCAATCATCAAAAACTGCATTTTGAACTATCGGTTCAACATATAATTCTTCGGCAAACGTTATAATCGGACAACTTAAACATAAAAACAGCAGGATTAATTTCCATACGACCCTAAATTGTTTTTTCGGAAATAATCTTGTTTGTTCGTGCATCTTCTAAAATAACTTTCACGTTAGCTCCCGGCTTTTGAGTCAGTGGAATTCTGATTGACCGTTTGTCGGTTGTTAAAAAAATCTTCAATTCATTTACGCGCCCGATTTCTTTATATTTGTCCAACACGATTATATTGCCCCAAAAAGATTTTGTCCCGCTGCGGCCAATCGTTACCAATAGCTCATCTGAACCGGGCAACAATTTAACACTTTCCAACCAACCTCTATCGGTTAATTCCCCTTTATCGATAATAATCGGAATAGTGACGCCGTACAGAGCCCTAATGTCAATTTTCAATTCATTGGATTGAGTTTTTCTATCAATGTGAAAGGCATGTGGCATTTCTTGAATCAGCAAATGAGAAACATATTCTCCATCAGCATCCGCCGCCATGGGTTTGCGTTGCAAACGGATGGTTTGTGACTGCCTTGGTTTTAAAGTCGCTTCATGCGGCGCATAATTAATATACGGAGCGGCAAACGGATTGCCTTTCAACGCCTTAGTAATTTCTTCGTATCTGCCGTCAGGCATCTGGCGATAATTTATCAACTTAATACGGTATCGTTTTTCTTCGGCGCTGTTATTCGTAAAGCGCACGGATGCCGTCCTTTTATGAGAATCGGCATCAAACACGACATAAAACGGGGAAACCGATAAATCGGCCCAAGCCGTTTTAGTCATCAAAAAAAAACACATGCAACATAATATAAATATCTTTTTCATTATTTATCCCTTTAATAATTAACCGTTACCGTATAAGTACCCGTATATGTGCCGGCCGTTTGATTGGCAGTAATTGATAAATCTGCCCCCACTTTCAATGTCAAATTTCCCGTTGAATCCAAAGTCGTTGTTGTAGGAAATTTCGTAAAATTATTAACCGTCATTGTTCCGCCGTTACTGCCCGTTATTGTTGCTGTGGTAGGCAACGTNNTACACCGCCGCATTCGGTTGCCCTTTAACTAAAAAGCTGCCGGCCGTCGGTGTCGGAGAACTCACCAAATTAATATTGCCTGCTCCGCTGACAACCGTACGTATTCCCGTTTGAGGGACAATCCGAACGGTACCTGCCCCGGATATCACTTCAACCGCGCCGAAATTTAAACGCGTTTGTTGCGTAACAACCAATGTTTGCCAAAAAACGACACTGATAGTTACAGTTGCCGTCGCGGTGCCGCTCAACAACCCGCTGCCTTGAACTTGAAGCGACCCAGTATATGTTCCCGACGGCGTTCCGGAAAATGTCAACCGTCCCCCCATCGGAATATTGACACTCGGATTCAACAAAGTTACTCCCAATCCGGTCTGGGGCGTAAAATTACCGACCGTAACCGTTCCACCGCTGCCGTTTGACAACGTAACGGATGAACTGAGCGGCGTTAAGGTAATTACATCCAGCACGGCTCCCAACGTTCCGGTACTTGAAAACCTTAATATAGCTTGATAAGCGGCACTTCCACTCGGCGCGGCCGACACACCGCTTTGGGTTGTGGTTCCGCTTGTCGTCAGCGATATATTCCCTGAAGTGGCTGTCGGAATCCAAGTGCCGAAAAACATATTTTGGGTAGTTGTCATCGTTGATGCCGAAACGGTGCAAGAACTTAATAACAATACGCCCAAAATTACCTTTGGCAACCATTTATTCATTAATAGCTCACGGTCAATTGGTATGTCCCTGCATATGTACCGCTGGTTTGGTTCGTCCCGACAATTAAATCGGCGCCGACATTAATCGAAACTGACCCTGAAGTATTTGTCGTAATGCTGCCCGTTGCCGGTGTTGTCGTGAAATTCTGGATGGCCATAGCCGTTCCGGGCCCGGAAAGCGTTCCGTTGGTAAACGAAACCGTCAGCGGCGTACTTGCATCACCGGTTATCGTAAAATTACCGGCGGTCGGCGTGCCTGAAAAAGTAATCCCCGTTGCCGCAGTACTGACGACGCCTANNGGCGGGCGATATCGTAACCGTGCCGCCCGGGCACGGAGCTTGAATAATTCCAAAATTAATATGTGTATTTTGAGTGGCCGTTAAAGCTCTTTTTATAATCGCATCTGCATTGCCCGTAACCGTAACGGCCAACGCAGGTAATCCGAAAAATATTATCGCGGATACAGTCAATGTTGATTTTATCATATATTCCCCCTTTTTTATATTTGCATGCGTGATATGGTGTTTCACCGACTAAAGTTCAATAGTCGCCTGTAATGAAAATACTTATTGTGATAAATTCTATATAAAAAATTTAATTTAACCTTGCATTTTATTTTTTGCTTATTTTATTCAAATGCCGCGAAATTAAAAACGGGTACAAAACCGATAAAACAAAAGTATGCTAAATCACTACATCTGTTATAAAAAATGCCCAAACTTTATGAAAAAATAAAGAATATTGTTTCATTTGCACTTACTTTTATCGTTTTTTTCTTGCAATTTATAATTTGCTATCCATATGAATAGTGTATTTCATTATTTAAGGAGGAGACAAATATGAAAAAACAACTCGCAATCTTGGTATTATCTACTGCATTGCTCGCCGGTTGTGCCGGCAATTGCCGCAAATGCGACAACGTTGTAGACTGTGATATCGTTGTAAAAGAAAAAGTGGTCTTAAGCGCTACGTCAACTTTTGCTTTTGATTCCGCAACTTTAACACCTGCCAGCAAAGATGGTTTGGATCAAATCGTTGCCAGATTAAAAGC
>DLOI01000014.1:13665-19674 GCA_002477185.1 Alphaproteobacteria bacterium UBA7488
GAGCAATGCAGTAGATAATACCTAGACGCCGCGCCGATGCCGTTAAAGCTTACTTGGTCAGCCAAGGCATCAACCCGGCCCGTATCGTTACTCACGGTTACGGCGCTTCAAACCCGATTGCAAGCAATGCAACGGCTGAAGGCAGAGCCGAAAACCGTCGTACGGAAGTCTTATTCTACGAATAGGTTTTATCAAGACCTAACTTATCGGGAAGATTAACAGTCTTCCCGATTTTTTTATAAAAAACATTTGGATTTTTTTCAAAGTATGCTATAGTTAGCTATATATTTTAAGGAGTTGCCATGAAAAAAATATTTGTGTTGTGCTTTGTTGCTTTATTTTCTCTCAATACCGCCGCTGGCTATCAAGAAGCCGAAAATGCTTTTAACGAACAACGCTATACGCAAGCTTTCGCCGAATTTTTACCACTGGCAGAAGAAGGCGATTATCGTGCTCAATATTATTTGGGATATTTGTATTTACATGGGTACGGCGTTCAAAAGGATGCAAAAAAAGCCGTTTCATACCTCGAAAAATCCATTAAACAAAATTATGATTTGGCTCAATCTTTAATGGCTTACATGTATTTCGAAGGTGACGGCGTGCGCCAAGACAAGAAAAAGGCCATCTCGCTATATCAACAAGCCGCCGCGCATGGCAACTCTTCGGCCTTATTGAATTTGGGCGTTGCTTATTACAAAGGTGACGGCGTCGAAAAAAATATTAAACGGGCGATGGATTACTTTTTAAAAGTTTCCCCGCAAGACCAACCTGTTGTTGCAACATATTTAGGTGATATTTATTTAAATAATAAAGAATACGCTGACCCTATCAAAGCCTTTGAACAATATGCAACGGCGGCCAAGGCGGGCGATATTGCCTCTTATGACGTCTTGGCACGCATGTACCAAAACGGTCTGGGTACGACAACGGATGTGGACAAAGCCATTGATTTTTATAGATATGCCGCCGCCCGAAACTATGCACCGGCTCAATATAATTTGGGTGTTATTTACGCTAACGGCGATGGAATACCCCGTGATAAATTCCGCGCCTATGCATGGTTTTCATTGGCGGCCGACCAACAAATGGAAGCAGCTATCAAAGAAAGGGACCGTTTATACAACAACATGTCTTTATCCGAACGCGAGCGGGCAAACCGCGTGCGGATTGAAGTTCAAAATTCTGATATGAAAAATTTGGAATCTCCCTTAAAAGATGTTAACATATCACAAGCTACACAATCTTCAACCTCTGAAAAGCGCAAAGTTGTGCGCCGACGCCGCAGATAGGAGTCAAAATGTCAGTCAGTTCATTTTTTAAAGCTTTCGTTTCTTTCAGATTTTCGGTTGTTTTGGGCTTAGCAATGGGGCTATGGCTCTATATGACGCAATCCGAAAGCCAACCTTTATCTTCTTTTTTGACCAGCAACCAAGTGTATTTGATTGCGCTGTTAATTGTTTTAAGCTTTAGATTGATTATCTGGGTGGCAATTGAAAAAGCGTCTTTTTATTCGGTAACTTCGACCATACGTAATACGGTTATTGATTACATTACTTGTATTTTGTCAATGTTGAGCTTAGTGGGTTGTTTGTTTTTATTGCAAACATTTATTCTTTAGGCTATTTTCAAAAACGATTTACAAGTTGCCTTATCGAATTAGTATCCATAATTTTTGCATATTTTAACAAAAAAATACAACAAGTCCGCTGTACAATTGAAATATAAGGCAAACAGTTAAGTTTTTTATCAAACCATTTTTTGTTAAAATGTGAATCATGCAGCAAAGATTTATAAAAATGGATTTAAATATCGTTTAAAATTAAGAGGTTTTTCTTTAAATTTTGACATGAACATTAAATCGGCTTGATCATTCAAAACCGAAATAAAACAGCGCCCTTTTAAAATATATTTCGAATTATTTGACAACGACGTTTGTCAAAGCATTAATCGGCGCATCATAACCGATGGATTTGGCATAAGCACGATAGGGTTCAATCAGGGATACATCTTCCCATGAAAAAACACCATAAATAATAGGCTTTTCGGTCAAGGCAGCAACCGATAACGTACCGGGTTCATTGGGTATACTGAAATCGAAAATGACTTTTCCCAGTTTTTTATCTGATGCTTCACCGATAATTTGACGGGATAAACCTTTATTCACTACCGTAAAATGGGCATTGAGTTTAACATTTTCGACCCCCGCCAACGCCAAAGATTCCAAAGGTTTTTTCCAAATGCTGACGTAAGGCGTATAATTTTTAAGCGATGTTGCAATCTTATTCTTTTGGCGGCAAACCTNNGGCTTGCAAAGCATCGCTGACATTAAAAGAAACGCCGATAAGGCCGATTTTAATATCGTTGCCTTCCAAACGCAGGCTCATTTTATCAATCTTACATTCAAATGGAAGTTCTTTCAGCTCAGGTTTATAGAACAACAACGCACCACCACCCATACTGAGCCCGACCGACCGATAACCAATTACAGACGGCATCAAATCCACATAGCGGCTTGTTTCATCCAGCAATGTTTTTTGATAGGTTTGCCGCCAAAAGAATAATAAAACAAAGGCAACCAGCAAGCCTGTAAAAATAAGATATACGGCGTTGTTTTTCCTCATTTATTTTATATCCTTACACATTTTGCTTTGACAAGGCAACGCGGATTTTACCAAAACTTTTCCTCTTAATTTGCCGCTGCTTGAAGTCGATTGATATTCAAAATCACCCGATATCACGGCCCATCCGATACTTAAATTTTGTCCTTCCAACTTCAACGGATTGGGTTTGTTTGAACGCCCTGAATCCTCCATAACATCTGAAATATAAACAACGGCAGTTCCCGCAACCGGTTTGCGCATGATTTTGCTGCTTAACAATAAATGAGGCACTTTATCAATTTCTTGTTCAATTTGTTCATTTTTGACATTCAATTGCTGTTTGTCCACATTGTTTTTTTCGGAAAGGCCAGCTAAAGCGTTTTTATCAGCCGAACTTGTTAGTTTTTTGTCCTTTGTCGGTTGCTCGGAATTATTTTGTTTTTTTTCCCCTCTGTTCCGATTGGGTGCTTGTGTCGTATGATTTGAGCGAGCAAATTTAGGGGAGTTATTGCGCAAATCAATAAAAGTCTGCGATTCTTCGGAAATACCGTTGCGAGGATAGGTGTCTGAATGCGTTTGTCCCCTACTTTGCGCGGCACTCTGCATATTTGCCGTGTGAGCCATATTGTTCGTATTGTTCATGTTATAAGACGCTGCATTTTGAGCAGGCGCGCCCGATAGGTTATCTGCAAAATTTGTATCAAAACCGTTGCCATAACCGTCCGAATAATTTTGAGTTACGCCAAGGTCTTCATTGGGTTGGGTCGGCATGCCCGATGCCAACGAATCACTCGGATTTTTTTCAGGCGGCACATTGCGTTTAATCGTAATGCGGGCGGCACGCAAATCAACTTCGGCAAAAAAGAAAATATCATCCAAATTCGGCCGTTCCAGTCTGGAAGCATAAAAATAAAGCGTTTCTTCGGCCGGGCAATATTCGCGTGTTTTTTTAACAAGCCCATCAACAATTTCAATCAACTTTTTATCATCGGTAAACAAATCTGATTCTTCGGTTTGCAATAAAATACGGAACGGGCCGCAAAATTTGAAAGCTTCATAGGTACCGTCTTTTTGTTTTTGCGAGCTCATTTGACCAATAAGTTGGAAATTATAATAGGTGTCATTGGGGATTTGGAAATAAACTTTTTGCGTGCTGTCGGGCTCAACCGTTTGGTATAAAACGGGTGCCGATAGAGGCATATCCCCCGTCCAAAATCCTTCATTAAAAAAGCCATAGATTTGTTCAATCGGTTGGGAAAAAGCATTATAAACCGTCACGGCGCCCTGCCCGTCAACGACACCGTCATCACATAGGCCATCAGTGGCAGTGATATACCAGCTTTGCGTGTTTTTGGGAGTAAAATAATAATAACGGCATGAACCGTCTTTCGTATAAAGTGAGGGCGATTGCGCCTTTACGCCTGCTGCCATAAACAGCAAACCACTCAATAAAATGAAAACAAAAAACCACCTATAATTTAGCATGGGTAAATTATACACGTATATGTAGTCATCTTGCAAGTAATTTTTTGAATTATTACTTTATGTTTTTCATTTTTTTGTGCACTCACGTTACATGGACATGCTTTATATTTGCTCAGGAAAATATGAATTCAAAATGAGCCTCCTATTAATTATTCTAATAAAGAATTTTTACTTTAAGAAAGCACGAAAGCATAAGAGGCCAAAATTTCTAAAAATGCGACCATATAATGGAAACATTCGAACGATTATTTACAAACACTAAGAGAAATCACGAAATCGGCGCAATCGGCAAGCATTGCATTTTTTTATCGCGCAATTTTTTGCAGGCCAAATTCGCCTCTTGTTTCGATTCAAATCCGAAAATGCGCGAACGGTACAAATTTGTCCCCGTCGGCGGCGTTTTAATGGTTTTATCCCGCGCCCTTAATAAATAGGCTGCCTGTTGCGCCGTTTGCAAAGCCAACTTCTCCGATTCGAAAGCCCCCACTTGTATCGCCCAAGTATTGTCGGTATCACCTTGCACCGTGACATTCACATCGTTAATGTCCAAATATCCGACACCCAACAACCTGTCATCCGTATGCTTAGACGCCAACACGACTTGCTTGGCTTCAACCAAACTTTTTTGCATTGTCGTTAAATACAAATCTTTGTTAGGTTTTTTCACAACGGCTGTCTTGGTCAGCGGGCTTTCTTTCAAATCCTTGCCCGTCTTGCTGGCGATTGTTTTTTGCTTCGTAATCAGTTTGAAACCTTTATTGAGCGAATTAACCGCCTGACGGTCGCGCGCTTTAGGCGTGTTATATCCGATAACGACCGACACCAAACGGTTGTCACCACGCCGCGCCGTTGAAATAATGTTGTAACCAACCGCCGAAATAAAACCGGTTTTAAGCCCTTCGGCCCCCTTATAACTTTGCACAATCGGGTTGTGGTTCCCGATAATCTTTCCTTTGTAATAAAATGATTTGCGCGAAAACAATTTATAATGTTCGGGGTGATGGTTAATCATCGCTATCGTTAAAATAGCCATATCGCCCGCCGTTGTTTTTTGGTCGGGATGGTGCAATCCGGACGCATTTTTAAATGTTGTATTTTTCATGCCGAGTTCTTGGGCGGTTGCCGTCATCATCTTGGCAAATTCTTCTTCCGACGGTGCCAACGCTTCGGCCAACACCACAGCGGCATCATTGGCCGATTTGATAATCAAGGCCAAAATGGCATCTTTAACGGTAATCGTTTCGCCAACCTTTAAATACAATTTGGATTTGGGTTGGCGCGCGGCATACAATGAAATCGGCAATTTGTCATCCATTTTAAGCAAGCCGTTGTCAATAGCTTCAAATGTTAAATAAAGCGTCATGACTTTCGTCAGAGAAGCCGGGTATTTTTGAACATTGGCATTGCGTGAAGATAAGATAAGGCCGCTTTTCGTATCGGCGACAAGAGTACATGTCGTGGCATTTGCCGCAAATGCACAAAACGCCATAACACATATTATCAGCACAGAAAGAATGCGCGACATATAATCTCCTTTTACGGCATTTTCAAAACCTTGAAAAAACCGCATTTAATTGCAATTTATGTGGAGTTTACTTGATTTTTTTTCAAAATACAAATAAAATGTTGATTATGAGCAAAAAAATTCCAGTCGGCGTTGATGTCCTGAAAGATAAGATTAAGCGCATATCCGGCCGTGCGGGTGTTTACCGCATGATTTCGGCCGGCGGCAATGTACTGTATGTCGGCAAGGCGAAGAACCTTAAAAAACGCCTGACCAATTACACGCACTTGGATAAATTATCGATTCGCATTCGCCAAATGGTTGAACAAGTCGCCGATTTGATTGTGATTGAAACACCCGGCGAAACTGAAGCGTTAATTTTGGAAAATGATTTAATCAAACAATATCGCCCTTATG
>DLOI01000014.1:19732-20584 GCA_002477185.1 Alphaproteobacteria bacterium UBA7488
TACCGTGGACATAAAAATATTAAGGGCGATTATTATGGCCCGTTTGCTTCCGGTTTGGCGGTGAATAAAACCATCACCGAAATTCAAAAAGTTTTCGGATTGCGCACGTGTCCGAACACCTATTATGCCAACCGTACGCGCCCGTGCCTGCTGTATCAAATCGGGCGGTGTACGGGACCGTGTTGCGATATGATATCCAAAGAAGGTTATATGGAACGCGTCGCCCAAACCAAAGCTTTTTTGCGCGGCGAAAAAACAAAATTCCAAGACATTTTATTGCAGCAAATGAACGAATTGGCTGCTCAAATGCGCTATGAAGAAGCGGCGGCCGGGCGGGATAAAATTCAATTTTTAAACCAAATCCAATCAACTGATGCACAAGGGTCACTTGGCGAATCGGATATCATCGCTTTATATCGCGAAGGGGCAAAGGCATGCATTCAAATTTTCTTTTACCGTTCAGACAAAGCGTCAGGCAACGTTTTTTATATGCTCGAAAACACCAACGACGAAGACGAGGCGGGCTTTTTATCCTCATTCATTTTGCAATTTTATGATACAATTCCGGCACCGAAACATATTTACGTGTCCCATAAAATTGAAGACGGATTGGCCGAAGCTTTATCGCAAAAGGCCGGTTATAAAATTGCCGTTTCATCCGGCCCGTTTAAAAGCTTACGCAAAAAATTGATGCAGCAAGCTTTGATTAACGCCGCCCAAACCTTTAAGCAACAAGTATCCGACGAAGAAACGAAAGAGCAAACATGGAACGAATTGCGCGAATTGTTGGGGCTTGAAACATTGGACAAAGTTGAAGTTTATGACAACAGCCATATCCAAGGTGCTTCGGCC
>DLOI01000014.1:20611-23454 GCA_002477185.1 Alphaproteobacteria bacterium UBA7488
TGGTACCGGCGGTATAATATTGACGGCACCCGCGCCCAAACAAACGATGATTTCGGCATGATGCGGGAAGTTCTGACAAGGCGCCTGACAAGGGGTATGAAAGAAAACGATTTGCCCTCTGCAATGATTATCGACGGGGGCAAAGGGCAACTCTCATCCGTTATGGAAATTTTCGACGAGTTAGGTGTGAAAGGCATTGCGTTAATGTCTGTTGCAAAGGGTGAAAAACGCAACGCAGGCAAAGAAACGCTTTATTTAAGCACGGCACCGACGACACCGATTAACTTGGACGAAAAAAGCAATTTACAACATCTGATTCAACGCCTGCGCGATGAAGCGCACCGTTTTGCAATTGGCACGCACCGCCAAAAACGTGCCAAAAATATGTTCCATGAAACGCTTAAAGATATTGAAGGCATCGGCAATAAGCGCAAAAAAGATTTGATGGCTCATTTCGGATCGGTACGCGAAATCGCGGGAGCATCGATTGCTCAATTGATGCGCGTGCCCGGCATCAGCGAAAAAATTGCAAAAAAAGTCTATACATTTTACCATGGTTAGGTGTATAAAGAAAGAAGATTAAAAATCCGACAGTTTGAAATTGAATAAAAATGGAGAAACAATGATGGCATCAATCAAAAAAATAGCGCCCAAGTCCTCTGACAAAAAAAATAAAAAAACAAATACCAATACATCTAAAATTTCAAATGAAAAACCTATGAAAACACCACAAAAAACAAAAGTTTCAAAAATTGCGCCCAAACCCGCCGTGCAAAAAACATCGGCAAAAGTTAAACCCGCTTTAAAGGCACACGCACAAAAGGCCGCCAAAAAGAGCAAACAAATTAAAACAGCGGCGCTCCGGTTGCCTCAAAAAATGGCGCCGAAAGTACAAGCGGTTAAAAAAGAAATTAACATTCCCAATTTGCTGACGATGATTCGCATTTGGGCGATTCCGTTGATTGTTTTTACGTTCTTTTTTAACACCCCTTTTTGGGCTTGGGCAGGTGTAGTTTTGTTTGCCATAGCCGGCATTACCGATTATTTTGACGGATATTTGGCGCGTCATTTAAACCAATTGTCCCGTTTTGGGCGCGTACTTGACCCGATTGCCGATAAATTATTGGTTGGCGCCGTGTTGATTATGTTGGCCTATTCGGGCAGATTGGGCGACTGGGGCATTATTCCCGCTGTCATTATTTTGTGCCGTGAAATTTTGGTTTCAGGTTTGCGCGAATTTTTGGCGGAAATCAAAGTCGGCTGTCCCGTAACCCGCTTGGCAAAATGGAAAACGGCTTGCCAAATGACGGCTCTGCCCGTCTTGATGGTTGCTGACCGCGCCTACAGCGGCAACTTTGAAACGTTTTTGTGGACACTCGGCATGATTGCATTGTGGGGCGCCGCTATTTTGACCGTTATGACGGGCTATGATTATTGGAAATCTGGCCGCCGTTATATGGACGAAAATTAAAGCAAATTGATAACAATAAAAACGGCTTCTTTAAAGGGCCGTTTTTTTATGTTTACTTGAAGCTTGAGTTATATGAAAATTTGAATGCTCACATGTCTTAAAATCGAATTTTATTTATCACTCAATAAAAAGCAATAACAAAAAATATTTGAAAAATTTAACTTTTTTTAAGATTCTATCCTGTATCGTTAAAATGAGGAGTGTGTCACAAGATGATACCTTTCAATCGTTTAACAAAAAAGGGAATGCAATGAAAAAGTTTCAAAATTTATTTTCCAAAACTCAAGATGGCCGTTCCATGGTTGAAATGCTGGGAGTCCTGGCTATTATCGGCGTTTTGTCTGTCGGCGGGATTGCAGGCTTTAATATGGCGATGCTGCGCTATCGAACAAATGAATTATTGGATACGATCAATAAAATGTCCGTTTTATCACAACAAGTTTACGAAGCAACAAAAGGAATCCAAAACGAGGTGGATTATAAAAATATCTATGGCAAACCACCCTCACAAGGCTTACCAAATATTATTGGTGGCACAGATTATTTGTATGTACAATATTTACCCAACCAATCAAAAGGGGGAGAAGGGTGTTATATGGCAGCCTTTAAATCGTTGTTGGACACACGCGTTTGCGATATGGCGATACAAATCGCGGGAGCCGACCGTTTACAAGTCGAATATTGTGAAGACTATGGAGATGGTATCTTTTTTATCGGAGATTGCGAAAATATACCTTAAATCAATTTAAGTCGGGGATATATCCCTTACCCACCTTGATAATCATTGCGTTCCAAATCCGTAAAGCGGCCGAATTCGGCATCAAAGTACATTTTCACGTTGCCAACCGGGCCGTGACGGTGTTTGGCAATAATCGCTTCGGCCAATTTTGCCAAATCCAACTTCTTTTGTTCCCATTCGGCTTTGCGTAAGGCAAATTTTTCATTATTTTCATTCAAATGTTGTTTCGGCACATCATTTTCCAAATAATAAATTTCGCGGTACACAAACATCACAATATCAGCATCTTGTTCAATAGACCCCGATTCGCGCAAGTCCGACAATTGCGGGCGTTTATTATCACGTTGTTCAACCAAACGGGATAGCTGGGACAATACCAAAATCGGCACATCCAATTCCTTGGCCAACATCTTAAGGCCGCGCGTCATTTCCGACAATTCTTGCACACGGTTTTCCGAACGCCCACCGCCCATAATCAATTGCAAATAATCAATAACAATTAATCCGAGCTCTTGGTCTTTATTGCGTTTCAAACGCCGTGCACGGTTACGGATAGCATTCACGGTAATACCCGGCGTATCGTCAATATACAGCGGCAATTTGGACAACAACGATACGGCCGCCGCCAATTCG
>DLOI01000014.1:23459-25883 GCA_002477185.1 Alphaproteobacteria bacterium UBA7488
ATTTGCCCAAACGCATCAAATGCCCCGATACTTCGGCTTTGGAAGACAAAATACGCGTTGCCAATTGTTCGGCCGACATTTCAAGCGAAAAGAATGCAACCGATTTACGCTCATTGCCGGGCTTTTTATTGTCTTCTTCAAACCGTTGTGCGGCGGCAAATGCCATCGTTAAAGCCAGCTGAGTCTTACCCATCGCGGGACGCCCGGCCAACACAACCAAATCAGAATTGTGCAACCCGCCCAAAAGTTTATCCATTTCGGTCAAACCCGTCGTGACGCCGGACAATCCTTCTTCGCTTTGCATCGCTTTTTCAACGGCTTTAAGCGATTCGCCCAAAGCTTTATTTAACGATTGCGGACCGCCTTGCAATTCGCCTTCGGTTGCGACATGATAAAGCTTCTTTTCGGCCTCTTCAACTTGAGTAATGGCATCTTCATCCAACGTAATTGTAAAAGCATCATTGACGATATCATTGCCTAACGCGATAAGTTGACGGCGGATATGGCGGTCCAAAATTTGACGGCCGTAATCGCCCGCATTAATAATCGTGCCCGAAGAAGCGGCCAATTTCATCAAATAATCGGCGCCACCGACATCTTTTAATGTTTCGTCATTTTCAAACAAAGCGCGCAAGGTCACAGGGTCGGCAATCCGCCCTTGTTCAATATAGGAATACGCAGCATCATAGATTTTGCCATGCGCCGGATGGGCAAAATGTTCGGGGCGCAAAAATTCCGACACTTTTTCAAGTGCTTTGTTGTTTGATAAAATAGCGCCCAACAACGCTTGTTCGGCTTCAATATTTTGGGGCGGAATTCGAATTGTATTACCAAGTGTTTCCATTTTTTCTGCTCTGCATTTGTCGTTTATTAATAGTATATTAACATACAGGAAAAAATTTAAAAAAGAAAGAGGAAAATGATTTGTGTTTATCCTTTATTTTTTATATACTGGCTTTAAGGTGTTTATTTACAAATAAATCCGGGGGGAAATAAAATGGCTATTAAACCAAAGCGGACGGCACGGCGCCCTTATGCTAAAAGGGATACAACAATTTTAAAAACGTCACACAATTCTCTGGCTGCCGTCAATGCTTTTTTTAAAAAGCTGGGATTAATTGTTTTATCCGGTTTCTTTTTAACCTTTGTCGTATTGGCACTTATGTTAATTATCGGATTTTTTGCAAGCTCGTCAAAGGATATTTGCATTATTTTTGCCAACGCGATTTTAAAGTTTCAATCTATTCGGGCGGGTATTTTCACATCCGGCATATTATTGTTGGGCATCGTTTTGATTGGAGCAATCTTACATAAAGCACGCTGGCTATGGTCTGGCGTTTTAGTTGTTACGCTGATTTTTGTCACACTTATCAGTGTCTATGTGGATTTTATTTTATACGGGCAAACATCGTCAGCGTATGTCCCCAGCGAAATTGTGGATGCGTTGTATCAAGAATCCACGCTCTATCGTACGCGCAGGTTAAAACCAACCACACAAAATCAAACCCACTTTTATCAAAATGAACGGGCAGTGACAATAACGCCGGCAGTGAAATAAAATCGTTACCAAAGGAAATGCATGATACAAGATAAACAAGAAAATTCGCTTAAAAAAGTGCGCCACTTCAATGTATTTAAAGTTGTTTTGGCTTCATTGGCTATTTCGGCCTTTTTGTTATCTTTTGTCAGTTTGGTTGTGGCTGTTGCGCCGCATGTTTTATATCCGTATACCCCTTATGATGCGGCACAATCTTTTTCAATTTTTATGAATTTGCTTTATTTGTTTATTCTGATATTTTGTGTGGGGTCATTAATTGGTGCATTAATAAAAAAAATTAAATGGCGCTGGACATTTATTTGGTTTTTTTCGGCCAACTTTTTGGGATTGGGCAAAGAAACAGCCCTTACATTAACAACCAAATTTCCCGAAATTTTTAATTATATATCCATCGCGCTTTATGCATTGGCTATTTTATTGATTACACTTTATCTGATTAAACGGTGGTTCGATGAAAAAACACCACGCGTAAAACCGGTTCAAAAACATTCATTAATAAAAAAAACATTTATCTTCGGCACTTTTATCTTTGTTGTTTTCTGGCTGATCGTTTTGGTTTCCGTCTATGGGTCTTGGAACGTTAAATATAATGTATCACAAACGGCAATTATCTTTTTAGCTGTTACTTTGCCTTTTACGGCTTCGGCTTTCATCGACACAGCCGTCAAGGATAAAAAGCTAAAACCTTTTTTAATTTTCGGTGCGTTATCCTTGCTATTTTTGGCATTGGCGGCCTTATTGTCCGTCCCTATCGATTCGCCTTACGATATATATTAATCTGCTTAAAATGTGTAAAAATCATTCCTTCGAACGCAGGATTTCAAAAAAAAGAATTTAAAATAACTTAAATAAATTAATATTTTACA
>DLOI01000004.1:0-4952 GCA_002477185.1 Alphaproteobacteria bacterium UBA7488
CGGGGCGGTCGATTTGCATCGACGAAACGCCTAAATCCAACACAATGCCGTCGACTTGTTCGCTGATATGGTTGGCCATATTCCCGAAACAATCATGAACGAATGAAAAACGCCCCTGCATTTTAGCTTCCAAATCATATCCCGTTTTGGCCGCATCGGGGTCACGGTCAAAACCGATAACGTTGGCGTTTGCATCTTGTTGCAATATCGCGCGCGTATACCCGCCCGCGCCGAAAGTCCCGTCAATATACGTGCCACCCGTGCCATGAACCAAAGCCTCTAAGACTTCAGTCAACAAAACGGGAATATGCGGACTTTTTTGCATGATACAGACCTTTGGTTATAAGCTTAAAACGGGCGGCAAAAACAATAAAAATCAGTATACAAAAATAAGGTTAAAGTTTGGTTAACAAATTATTAACCGAAGGGCGGGGAAATATATTCGGTCGGATACCGTATAGGACAAATTTGCCGCCGATTGTATGATTTTCAAGGTTAGCCGACGCGCCCTTTTACAAACGGGTTAAAGGCATAATTTTTTTTAAGGCGCCTTTTAGGGCGTTTATTGCCATATTATGCTTATACTTTTTGAGGCGTATTTATGCCGTTTGGTCCGGGCAGAATTCCGTTAAATAATCCGATATGTCACTTTTGAATAACCAACCGTTGTCCGTCCAATTTTCAAGTATTTTTTGCATCATCGCACACCTTTCCCACTGCAGCATGTGACGATAAGCATCTTCACCGTCGGACAATTGCCAATAAGGCGCATACAACTGCCTTTTAACATGCGAACTGTTGCGGTGCATGTTTTGATAATAGGCTTTATCATGTGAAAAATGGACGCGGTTAATCGTCCACACTTCATTTGCCCATGCAATCAATCCGCGATGCATTAAAATCTGTCTGAAAAAATCGTAATCTTCCGCCGATGCAAAAGTTTCATTATAATAAACGGCATTTTTATCCAAAAAATCTTTTTTGTAACAAGCGCCCGATTGGCTGAGCGTACTGGTGAACAAATGGTTGACCCGTACTTGGGCAGGGGTCATTTTAAAATTGTTAAATACAACCGTGCGCGGTGCGACAGGCGGTACTGTGTCAAAGGAATCCAAAGAATAATAATCTCCGTTAACAGCAGCCAATTCGGGATGTTTGCGCATATAACGCACTTGCCGCTCTAACATATCAGCCATGGCATAATCGTCCGAATCCAACATGGATACATAAGTGCCGCGCGCGGANNTCCGCCAACCCTTTGTTCCGAGCACAAGATACACCGCAATTATGTTCATTTATAAGCACTTTGACACGTTTGTCTTGCTGCGCGTAAACATTCAAAATGCGCTGCGTATCATCTATTGAACCGTCATCAACAACAATCAATTCAAAATCGGTTAAGGTTTGTGCCAAAATTGAATCAACCGCTCGCGGCAACAAATCCGCACGGTTATAGGTCGGAATTATGACGCTGACAAGCGGTGCGCGATACATGAAAGCCGAACAAAACCCGATACCGAAAAATATTAAAAAGGCACCAAGGTACGCCCCTACCCCGATTATTTTTGCAAAATAATCATATTTCATCTTCGGCATAGCATTTCCCATTATAATCCCTATACGGTTTATCAGGCGGGCATTTTTTAAAACAAAAACCATGGTTAAATTCGCGTTCCGAACAAATGCCGCATGCGGATTCGTATGTATAGCCGACATAAACGCGTGCCGGATTGGTGCATGCATGGCATTCATCGTAAAAATCGCGCAACGGTTTATCGGACGGACATTTTAAAACGCAATAAAATCCCAAATAACGGTCGACTTGCCGATTGGGGCAAACGGCGCATTGTTCTTTAAAAGAAAGTTTTGAATTCGCATCCAATTGGATTTTTTCATCACTGTCACAGGCATGGCAAAACCGCGTTTGGGCATCGCGCAAAGGCTTTTCTTTCGGGCACGGCAACGACAGGTAATAATCATACCCCATCCATGCGGCGCCGGCTATAAATAATGCCGCGACCATACCCACAAATAAAAATTTAAAAATGAAACGTCTGTTGCTCATAAAACCCCTTTTGCAATAAGAAATATAACATCCCATCCCAAAAATCGCAACGAAAATCGCCTCAATGGTTCTACTGAAAGCTTCGGTAAAATTTCATAAATGCCTGCAAAAAAATTTTATCGTAAAAGTTTATGAAAAACATGTTTCGGCCATAAAAAACCAGATATGAAAATGGGCTCTGTCACCAGAGCCCGTTTGCAAATAAATCGGCGTCAAATTACCCGACGATTTCATTGCCGCTGAACCATTGGGCAATTTCGATGGCAGCGTTTTCTTCGCTGTCCGACCCATGCGCGGAATTTTCACCCATGCTGAGTGCAAATTCCTTACGAATTGTACCTTCGGCGGCATTGGCCGGATTCGTTGCACCCATGACTTCGCGGTATTTCGAAATGGCGTTTTCCCCTTCCAACACTTGCACAACAACCGGTGCAGAGGTCATAAATTCAACCAATTCGTCAAAAAACGGTTTGCCCTTATGCACGGCATAAAACGTTTCGGCTTGGCATTTAGTCATGCGTACGCGTTTTTGGGCGACAATGCGCAAACCGGCGCTTTCAATCTTAGCATTAATGGCGCCCGTCAAATTGCGGCGCGTAGCATCGGGTTTAATAATAGAAAAAGTTCTTTGAATGGCCATAAAATCCTCCATGAAAATAGGCGTTAAACTTGGCAAATATCCTAAATAAACACCGCCGTTTTGTCAAGCATAAATGCGAACACGCATAAAAAAAGGCTGCAAAAAAGCAGCCTTTTATTGTAGGCAAGAAACAACCGGCATAGCCGAAAGCTTCTTTTTATTGTTTAGGCAAAAAACCTTACGCCTTAAAAAAACCTATTCAGTTTTTTCTTTGCGGGGTTTGCGTTCTTTGCGTTCGCCGTAGTCTTTATGGTCACCGCCATGCGCTTTGTCTTCAAACGGGATTTCTTCGCCCGTTTCTTGATTGACGCGTTTCATCGACAATTTCATTTTGCCACGATTGTCAGCGCCCAAGTATTTAACCTTGACCTTGTCGCCTTCTTTGACAACATCGGTTACTTTTTCGACACGGTTCGGTGCCATTTCGGAAATATGCACCAATCCATCGCGCGAACCCATAAAGTTCACAAACGCACCAAAGTCCATAATTTTGACGACTGTACCATCATAGATGTTGCCGACTTCGGGTTCTTCAACAATGCTTTTAATCCACTTCATCGCGGCATCGCCCGATTCGCCCGATACCGAAGCAATATTTATGTTGCCATCATCGTCAATATCAATTTTGGCGCCCGTTTTTTCAACGATTTCACGAATGACTTTGCCACCCGTACCGATAACGTCGCGGATTTTTTCTTTGTCAATTTTCATTGAAATAATACGCGGGGCATTCGGGCTGATTTCACCACGCGGCGCCGGCAACACTTCGGCCATTTTGCCGAGGATATGCATACGGCCTTCCAACGCTTGAGCCAACGCGATTTTCATAATTTCAAACGTAATGGACGTGATTTTAATATCCATTTGCAACGCGGTCACGCCATCTTTCGTACCGGCCACTTTAAAGTCCATATCGCCCAAGTGGTCTTCATCGCCCAAGATGTCCGATAAAACCGTGAAACGGTCGCCTTCCTTAATCAAGCCCATCGCAATGCCGGCCACCGGTTTTTTCATCGGCACGCCCGCATCCATCAACGACAAAGTCGACCCGCAAACGGTTGCCATTGACGATGACCCGTTCGATTCCATGATTTCGGAAACCACACGTACCGTGTACGGAAATTCTTCCTTGCTCGGCATCATCGGATGAATCGCGCGCCAAGCCAATTTGCAATGACCGATTTCGCGTCTGCCGGGGGCGCCGATACGGCCCGTTTCGCCGACCGAATACGGCCCGAAGTTATAATGCAACAAGAATGTTTCTTTATATTCGCCGGCCAGCGTGTCCATGATTTGTTCGTCTTCGCCCGTGCCCAAAGTCGCCACAACCAACGCTTGGGTTTCGCCGCGTGTGAACAAAGCCGACCCGTGCGTTTTGGGCAACAACCCGACTTGGCATTCAATCGGGCGAATCGTTTTCGTATCGCGCCCGTCAATGCGCACGCCGGTATCCAAAACGGCATCACGCAAAATACGTGCTTCAATAGCATGGAAAACTTTATCAACAATGGCCGATTCGGCTTCGCGCCCTTCAAACATAGCACGCGCTTTTTCGCGAGTCGCATGGATGGCATCTTGGCGTTCCAATTTATTGTGAATTTTGTAATCAGCCTTAATTTCATCGCCCAATTTTTCCATGATTTCGCTCCGTACCGTTTCATATTCGGCAGGTTCTTCTTTCACTTCCCAAGGTTCCTTGGCGCATTCTTCGGCCAAAGCGATAATCATGTCGATAACGGGCTTAATGGATTCGTGACCGAATTCCACTGCGCCGAGCATGACGTCTTCGGACAATTCTTTGGCTTCGGATTCCACCATCAAAACGCCTTGGGCAGTACCTGCGACGACTAAATCCAATGCGGAATTTTTCATCGCATCAACCGACGGGTTCAACGCATATTGCCCATCAATGTAACCCACGCGGGCGCCGGCAATCGGCCCCATAAACGGCAAACCCGAAATCGTCAAAGCGGCCGATGCGGCAATCATCGCGACGATATCGCTTTGCGTTTGTCCGTCATAGCTGATAAGCGTACAGGTAATTTGTGTATCGTTGTTATACCCTTTGACAAACAACGGGCGAATCGGACGGTCAATTAAACGGGAAACCAACACTTCGTATTCGCTGGGTTTGGCTTCGCGTTTGAAAAAGCCCCCCGGAATACGTCCGGCGGCATACGCTTTTTCAATATAGTTAACCGTTAACGGGATAAAATCTTCAAACGTCTCGGGCGTTTCTTTTTTGGC
>DLOI01000004.1:4999-5724 GCA_002477185.1 Alphaproteobacteria bacterium UBA7488
GCGGGCAATTTTACCGGTTTCAACGGACAACGTTTTGCCGCCCCATTCGATTTCTTTTTTAAATGTTGTAAACATACTCATAATATTTTTATTTCCTTTTAATAATTTTGTTTTATTCGTTTCAATCCTGGTTAACTCTCCAGCTTTTTGGGGCGACTATTTTATCGGCACCAATACCCTAAAACCATAAATCGGCTGTTAAAATAATCGGCCTAAAAAGTCAGAGGTTAACGGCTCCAAGTTTGAAACCCTTTTTTTAAAGAAAGGCCTTAAAAAAACTTTTAAGGCCTCCCCTTAAAAACTCTTACTTGCGCAGATTTAACTTAGAAATCAATTCTTCGTATCTGGCTTGGTCTTGTTTTTTAATATAAGCCAGCAATCTGCGGCGATTGGCAACTTTTGCCAACAATCCGCGACGGGAATGGAAGTCTTTTTTGTGGACTTTCATGTGTTCGGATAACTGAGCGATTTCAGCCGTCAAAATGGCGACTTGAACGTCGGCAGAACCCGTGTCTGCTTCAGATTTGGCATAATCTTTAATGATTTGTTGCTTTTGTTCTTTGCTGATCGACATCTTTTTTACCTTTCTTTAATTTTGTTCATTTAATTTGTCCGCCAAAACCCGAAACGGCTTTAACACGCCACATTCGGCTTTTGCCAGCGCTATCATTTGATTTTGGCATTCCAATGCGAAAACCGTATCGGATTCAGCCATTTGACCAATC
>DLOI01000004.1:5733-9800 GCA_002477185.1 Alphaproteobacteria bacterium UBA7488
CCCGCCATCAAATGTGCAGCCTCTGCCTTGTTTACCGCCAACACCGAGATGTCGCTCAGTGCGGCTCCCAACGGCAAAATGTTGCAAGCGTTCGAATTATAATCATTTTTTTGCATATTTGCAAGTAAAATCGCATCCGTGATTTTAAACGGCCCACACTTTGTCCGGCGCAACTTTACAATATGCCCAAAGCATCCCAGGTGCCGCCCCATATCATGCCCGATAGTGCGCACGTACGTGCCTTTGGAACAAACGACTTCAAAATGCGTTTCCCCCTTTATATCGTCATGATGCAAAATTTTTAAATTTTCAATATGAATGCGGCGCGGTTTGATGTCCACTTCTTGCCCCGCACGCGCCAACTCATACGCGCGTTTGCCATCGATTTTAAGCGCCGAATACTTGGGCGGTATTTGTGTAATATCGCCGACAAAATGCGGCAACATTGTAAAGTTGCGCCGGACAANNCGGTCCGAAGACAAAACAACGTTCCCTTGAACATCATCCGTTGACGTTTCAGTGCCCCATTTGACGGCAAATTCATACGTTTTGGACCCATCCATCACATAAGGAATTGTCTTGGTCGCTTTGCCAAGCGCAATCAGCAAAACGCCGGTAGCCAACGGGTCAAGCGTGCCGGCATGCCCGATTTTTTTCGGCTTTAACAACCACTTAAGTTTGCCGACCACTTGCGTGGAACCCATACCGTATTCTTTGTCAATAATCAACCAACCGTTTAAATCGTTTTGAATTTTGTTCATTTACCGAGATACTCCGACAACTTTTTTAACCGCAAATTGGGGAGGNNGTAGTGTATGCATCTAATTTCGCCAGCGTTTCTTTTACCGGCGTATCATAAATAAAAATGGGTTGTTCTTTATAAACCGTTTTACCAAAGGCATTAATTTCTTCTTCCACAACACGCAGACGATTTGCCACCCCTAAAAATTTCTGTGAAAATTTAAGCGACGCGATGTTATTTTCCTTAATAATGCTGAAAGTTTTATCAATACCGTTTTGCGCCAACTGTTCGGTAAATTTATAAAGAGCCGCCATTGTCAAACCATACCGCCCGTATCGTTCTTTATTCGGACTTTTCGAATCGAATATAATAATATGCCTGTCCCATTGCGAGCCTGTCAGTTGATGCACATCGCCTTTACAATCTTTGACAAACGGTTCCAATAACCTTTTTGTGACGCTGATATTGCCGGCATTATAGATGCGGCCGCCTTGGCGCCACATAATGTCATACCCGATAAACCGCCCCGGTGCTTCATCATAGGTTTTTAAATAAGCCCCTTGAAAATCGGCCGGCAATTTTATATGCGCATATTTTTCAAGCAATGCTTTTTCAATTGGAACCATTTGTGCAAATGACATTCTACCCCCTTTGATTATTTCGCGGCAAAAAAGTTTTTGCGCCCGTTCTTTTTTTATCGCCGGCCACTTTGTTCATCGGATTTTTTCTCAAACCGTCAAGGCGGCTTAAAATTTCGGGGACACTCCCGTGTGCCGTATGAAAATTTTGTAAATTGACATCATAATAACGCCCACGACCTTGCACATTGATAATCGTACGTTTTTGCGGCGGAAAATCAAACCCTAAACCTTTAAAAAATCTAATCGACCGCGTGTTTTGTTTGTGAATGACGGCATCAACTTTTTCGTGCCCGTTTTGATATGCATCGTTAAGCAACCCATAAACGGCGGCTTTCGTATACCCTTTTTTACCGTAAGAAAACGGCGCCGATTGGTCGATAAACACAACGATGTCAACCGTTTCAAGTTCCCGAACGCTTTCGCTTGCCTGTTGCGCCTTTAACGTGATGATTTTATACCGCGGTGTCAATCCCAAACGGCCGACAAGCTTTTCGACGCCCTGCGTTTTTTCAAATAATCCGTAATGAAAGGCCGCTTGTTTTTCAAAAGCCACTTTGTAATAATCAATAAATTTGGCCATCCGTTCATGTTGCAAGGCTACATCGTTTCCTTTAAATTCCGGCGTTATGCCGAAAAAAGGAATATCGGCATTTTGACGGTAAAAATTCAATAAGGCTTGTTCATCTTTATTTTCAAAACACCGCAAATAAAGCGCTTCGGGCAATGCACACGGCTGAACGGCAAGCGCTTGAACCTGTGTCAAATCCAAATCAATTTGTTTTTTAAAAGCCATGCATCCCTATTCCTTTAAAACATATTTAAAATAATAACATATTTTTAATAAAAATGCCAAAATGTTTATATCTTAAATGCTCTAAAGTTTTTTGGCTGTCATTAACGGCCGCGCGCCAACATTTTGGGCAAAGCCACATTTGTCCGGCGGTATTTTTCCATACCTTTTACCGATTCGGCGAGCGTTGTTTTTAATACACGCCCCGGCGTCGGAATTAATTCGGTATGTCCTTTTTTATCGGCATAGGGTTGAAATTCCGGGTGCCAAACCAATCCCGCTTTACGGTAAAATTTTTGCGCCGCTATGTTCGATTCGTCCGTGCGAACCATTAAAACATCATTTTGCAATCCCGCCTCACACAAATGGCGGCNNNTCGTCAAACCGTACGCTCCGTAATGAACCCCTTCTTCATCATGCATGACAATTGCCTGTTCCCAATGCACGCCGTCAATTGTTTGCACGATGCCGTTTTGTTCATAAAACCTTGGCACATCCGTTTTATCAAAAGCCACCGTCCCAACACTGTGTTCGCCCATATCGGTTTGGACAACAAAACAATACGATATATGCCGTTTGTCGGCGTGGTTTAATTGCATGCTGACTTGTTGCCAATCGAACGGCATCGGCAACTTGGCAAACGGTGCCAATTGGTCGGCCGTCAAATTAATTCGCTCAGATAACGCCATGCATTTTTCCTTATTCTTCGTCCTTATATTTTTCAATATCAGCCTTAACCACCGGGTTATTGAGCAAATCGGCAATATGTGACGCTTCGTCAAAACTGTTGTCCTGAAAAAAAGTCAACTGTGGCACAATACGCAAGCGCACTTGTTTTCCCACCGCCTTGCGAAACGGCCCTTTATGAGCGTTTAACAAATCCACTTGGGAATTTGTATCGACGTCGCCGATACCACGTATAAAAACGGTTGCGTACGCCAAATCGGGCGAAATTTTAACTTGCGTAATCATAATATATGACGGCTTTAACCCATCGATAAACAAATCGTTTTGGCTCATCATCCGCGCAAGCACATGGCGGATTTCTTCCGCCACGCGCAATTGGCGTTGAGAGGGCTCTTTGGATGCAAAATCTTTTGCCATATTTTCCCCCTTTTTTTTAAGCGTCCAATTTCAATTTAACGGCGATTTCTTCGATTTCGTAACATTCAATCATATCGCCGACTTTGACATCGTCATAGTTTTCAAAGCTCATACCGCAATCGAACCCTTCCTTGACTTCTTTAACATCGTCTTTAAAGCGTTTGAGCTGGCTGAGCGCGCCCGTGTAAATCACAACGCCGTCGCGGATAATGCGTACCTTGGCGCCACGTTTGACCAAACCCTCTTTGACCATACATCCGGCAACCTTGCCGACTTTGGAAATCGAAATGACTTGACGCACTTCTGCCATACCCAATTCTTTTTCGCGTAATTCGGGCGATAATAACCCTTCGACTGCCAACTTCATGTCATCGGCAACGTCATAGATAATTGAATAGTAACGGATATCGACACCATCGCGTTTGGCCAATTCGCGTGCCGTCGGATTCGCGCGCACATTAAAGCCGATAATAATCGCCTTGCTGGCGCGTGCCAACGTCACGTCGGATTCATTAATCGCACCGACCGCACTGTGCAAAATGCGAATCTTAACTTCGGAATTGGCAATCTTGGACAAGATGCCGTTAAGCGCTTCAACCGACCCTTGCACGTCGCCCTTAATGACAACGGGCAATTCTTTGATTTCGCCGGCTTTAATTTTGGCAAACAACCCTTCGGCGCCGCCCAAAGTTTTAACCTGCATGGCTTCCCGGGCTTTGCGCTGGCGATAACCTGACACTTCACGTGCTTGAGCTTCGGTATCAACCACGACGAAATCATCGCCGGCGGC
>DLOI01000050.1:0-7120 GCA_002477185.1 Alphaproteobacteria bacterium UBA7488
TGCCATATTAAACCTCCTCGATAAATTAAAAACGGGTTCCCGGCGTTTAACCCGAATCCGATGCAGATTGACAGCGAAATTTTAAAAGCTTATACCAATTTGCGCGGACGTGCCATCGACCCGCGGATGGAAACCGAAAAATTCGGCGATAATCCGTTGTTTTTGGGTATTCGCGAAGATATGTACAACCGGATGAAAGCCAATTTGCAAAGCGGGCAATTTAAAACGGTCAATGATGCGTTGCAAGATGCCTTAAATAAACAATTCAGCACGTTTAAAGCGGCTATAACCGACCGCCAAGTGCGTGAATACGATATGATAGTCGCACTGCCACTTGGCAAAACAAACGTGGCATTTAATATGGTCGATGTCGCAAACCAAATCATGACATTTAAAATGGCCGAACAAAATATGCAATGGGTACATTCTACAATATTGACGCCGCAAATGACGAATAACACGCTGGTCTTTTCGGGGCGTGCCCNNAGCCAATCATTTAAGCGGGTATACGCCGGACCAAGCCGCCAAAGTCATGGATTTATTCGGCACACGGGCTTTGGATGTCGATTTGCTTGCCAACGCGCAAAATGCCCAATACAAAGAAACGACAACCGAACCCGGCATGGTGGGCAAAGCCATAGATTATGTCTTAACGCCCGATTTGGATGCACATGGCCGATATGTTAAAACACTTGAGCTTACGAAAAAAGAAATCGAACGCGGCCGTGCGCCCTTTGACGCTTTGGTTTTTGCCACCAATGCCTATAAGACCGATTCGACCAGCGCCGCACAAGACAATAAAACGGATTCGTTTGTGTACCGTGCAGCCGCCGCCAGCGACGTAATGGCCGGCAAATCGGGCAAGGAACTCATAAAAGCGTTGGATAAGGCCATTGACAACCCCAATATTGTCCGCCGCCAAGGAAAAAGTGGGCCTTTTCCGTGGGGCTTTACTTTCACGGCTTTGGCAGTTGCCGCCGGCGTGGGCGGTTTAACGTGGGTTTCACGCTATGCAAAAGAAACTGAAGCCGCTCAAATTAAACCGCAATCCATGCATGAAAACAAAATTGTACGTAATTTCCGTAACAGACAAAACGGGTTGGGATAAGTAAAATTTTATTTTGCCTGCGGCAAATTTTTCACTCGTTCGTTTGGGCGGATGGGTTTTACATTCGGATTTAGGGGCATATTTATTGCCCCATCTGAATCGCATTAAAACAAGATATATTTTGTAACCGGATTTAAAGGATTTAAATCCCATCATGCAAAAATGCAAAAGTCAAATTTCAAAAATAACCGTCGCAATGGCCGATTCATCATCGCTGAGCGAAATGAACGTGCGCACTGCGGCACCACCGGCCAACTTATGCAACGTATCCNNCGCCGTTTGACCTGTTAACGTCAAAACGGGCGCGCCGGCGGCATTGTTTAAAATTTCGATTTCCTGCCACATAGCCAAATGCCCGATACCGCTGCCCAAAGCTTTTGATGCCGCCTCTTTGGCCGCATAGCGTTTGGCGTAATAAGCCGTTTGTTTTTGGGGTGCCAATTTTTCGGCCGCAGCCCTTTCGGCAGGCGTGAAAATGCGATTTAAAAACTTGTCGCCATAGCGTTTAACGGTTAAACCGATACGCTTGATTCTAACAATGTCCGTCCCCATGCCGATAATCATAACCCCTCCGATTTTAAAATGTTGGATGAATGAATTTGAAAAAAGGATACAATGTTATTTGCAAAAGCGCCGCACCTAAAACCTACCCGCACGCCAGTACCGAATACTCCCCGTAAATGGTTTTTAAAAGAGGAGATGACACAAAACCCCGTTGCCCTTAAATTTGTTTTAGAAGAGGATATAGTGTTATTTGGAAAGGTGGCACGTAGTAAACCTACTTGCCTGCCTTCACAAATGGCGCTAGATACCTTACAACACACCAACCGTAAATGGTTTTTAAAAGAGGAGATGACGGCCTTTAGGAATATGCCGTGTACAACAGCGTACTCGGCCGTATTCACAAAGGCCGCCAGGTACCTTTTAAAAACCATTTACACCCCCCGGACGCGAGTCGCATATGACACAGCCTTATACGACCGAATTGCTTGCAAAAGAACATCAAGATGTTCGGCGTTTTTAACTTCAATGTCCAGGTAGATTTCGCTCCAACCGCCGCTTTTGGTCAGGGTGGAAAAGTTGGTGACAGTTGCGTTGTGTTTGGAAATGATGCCAAGCAATTCGGGCATGACGGAAGGTTTGTCTTCCAAAGAGATTTTGACACGCACGGGCATGGATTTGTCTTTAACAATGTTTTCGTTCCAAGATACATCCAACCACCGTTCGGGTTCATCGGCAAATTTTTGCAAAATAGGACAATCTTGGGTATGGATGGCAACGCCTTTACCGGTGTTGACGATGCCGACGATTTTGTCGCCGGGCACAGGATGGCAACATTTGGCAAAGCTTAAAGCTATGCCGGGTATCAGACCCGTAACGGGCATCGATTTGTCCGAAACGGCGGGCGTTTTGGCCTTTTTAAAGAACGAAATGGCACGGCGCAATTTGAGCTTTTGTTCCGGATGAACCAAATGGAAAACTTCGGTAAACGGCACAATACCTTCGCCGATAACGGCTAACAAATCTTCGGGTGTCGGCTGTTTATATTTTTCCAAAACACCCTTTAAATCGGTGTCTGTAAAGGTTAAGCCGTATTCTTTGCATGTATTGTTAAACATCGTACGCGCCGATTCGATAAAGTGGGCGCGGCGCTGAGTACGCAAATAGCGGCGGATGCTGGCTTTGGCTTTGGGCGTTATCGCAATGCGTTCCCATTCGGCTGACGGCGTTTGGTTTTTGGCCGTCAAAATTTCCACTTGGTCGCCGTTTTGCAATACGGTACGCAACGGTTTGATTTTCCCGTTGATTTTAACTCCGACTGTCGTATCGCCGACGCGCGAATGCACTTCATAGGCAAAATCAATGGCCGTCGCACCTTTGGGAAGCGTAATCAAATCCCCTTTGGGCGTGAAACAAAACACTTGGTCTTGGTACATCGCCATTTTGGTATGTTCCAAAAATTCGCCGGGATTGGACGAATGGTTCATCAACTCCAACAACTCGCGCAACCAACGGTATTGCTTACCCTCGCGGTGGACACCCTGTTTATATTCCCAATGTGCAGCCAAGCCGTATTCGGCAACCTGGTGCATTTCGTGGGTGCGGATTTGAACTTCAATGCGTTGATTAAGCGGTCCGATAACCCCCGTATGCAACGAGCGGTACCCGTTGGGTTTAGGCGTTGAAATAAAATCGCGGTAACGCCCCGGAATCATCGGATATTTGGTATTGATAACCCCCAATGTTTTATAGCAATCTTCAACCGAATCGACAATCACGCGAAACGCCATGATATCGCAAATTTGTTCAAAGGCTATATTTTGCCGTTGCATTTTGCGCCAAATGGAATATGGGCGTTTTTCGCGGCCGGTAATTTCGCCCTTGATATCATGTTCGTCCAAATCTTTTTGCAATTGTTCCATGATTTGGGCGACTTGGTCTTTGCCCTGCTCTTTTAAAAACTTTAAACGCGTGTCAATGGATTCGTACGCTTCGGGATGCAACGTTTGAAATGCGTAATTTTCCAATTCGTCTTTGAGCTGTTGCATGCCGATCCTTTCGGCCAACGGCACATAAATTTCCATCGTTTCCACCGCCACCTTACGCCGCTTAGCGGGGTCTTTGCGATAGTGCAACGTACGCATGTTATGCAAACGGTCGGCCAATTTAATCAGCAATACGCGGATGTCTTCGCTCATCGCCAACACGAATTTTTGGAAACTTTCGGCTTGGCGCGCCGCTTCGGACGACACTTGCAATTTGTCCAACTTCGTGACGCCTTCGACCAATTTGGCCACATCATCGCCGAACAAAGCCGCCAAATCGGCATAGGACGCGGCGGTATCTTCGACCGTATCGTGCAACAAAGCGGCGATAATCGTCGTCGCATCCAATTTATATTGTGTCAGCGNNCCGCCACTTCGACCGGATGGACAAAAAAAGCTTCGCCCGATTCGCGTTTTTGTGAACCGTGAACCTTTAAAGCGAATAAATAAGCCCGATTGATGGCGTCTTCATCAGCATTGGGATCATAAGATTTTACGCGTTCGACAAGTTCATATTGCCTCAAAAACGCCTCCTTGCGGGCTTATTCGCCCAAATCGTCGACCACTTGGAAAGCTTCGGATTCGACAAATTCGCTGTCGGCATACAAACCGCCGCCCATAATTTCGGCTTCGACTTCTTTAATTTCTTCGGCGTCTACGGCTGTTTCTTGCGCACCGACATATTTTTGCATACCGATGATGATACCGTCTTTCACGCCGTCCAAATCAATGGTGCCTTCTTCAATTTCGCGCAAAGCCACGACGGTGTTCTTATCATTGTCGCGCGGCAAAGTCGGCGTAACGCCTGCGCCCAAAGCCTTAGCCCGGCCGGCGGCAATTAACACCAAATCAAAACGGTTTGGCACTTTTTCAATACAATCTTCAACGGTTACGCGAGCCATTTAACTACCCTTTCTTAAATATCTGTTACAAATGAATGGATAAACTATATATTAATTCAAAATAAAAATCAAGTTTTCTTGCAGTTTTTTTAATTTTTGCATATAATTGGAAAAAATGAGGATTTCATCAGGTGTTTTTTCCTTTTATCCTTCCGGTGGTTAAGGAACCTCAGACACCTGCCGCACCCCGTATTTTGAAAAGATAAAACACATTAAACATTAGTTATTATAAAGGGATGAGATATGACAAAACATTTGATAACTTCGGCTTTACCATACGTGAACGGCTTGCCCCATTTGGGACACTTGGTCGGATGCTTGTTGCCGTCTGACGTGTATGCCAGATATTTGCGCCAAAAAGGCGAGCAGGTTTTGCTTGTCTGCGGCACTGATGACCATGGCACTTCATCCGAAGTCGGCGCGATTAAAGAGGGTATTAACGTGCGCGATTATTGCAAAAAATATCATGACCGCCAAGCTGCACTATATGAAGGGTTTAATTTGTCGTTTGATTATTTCGGACAAACAAGCTCCGAACAAAACAAAGAAATCGTTTATCGCATTTTCCACGATTTGGAAAAAAACGGCTTGATTGAAGAACGCACAACGAATCAAGTTTATTCGATTGACGAAGACCGTTATTTGCCCGACAGCTATGTTATCGGAACGTGTCCGCATTGCGGGTATGACAAAGCCAAAGGCGACCAATGCGAAAATTGCACGAAATTATTGGACCCGACCGATTTAATCAACCCGCGTTCAAGCATTTCGGGCAGCACGAACATCGAAATCCGCCCGACCAAGCATTTGTTTTTGCAATTGCCCAAAATGCAAAAAGAGCTTGAAAATTGGATTGAAACCAAACGCGGCATTTGGCCCGATATTGCCTATACGACGGCGAAAAAATGGCTCAAAGAAGGCTTAAAAGAACGCGGTATCACGCGCGATTTAAAATGGGGTTTTGCCGTGCCGCGGAATGGTTTTGAAAACAAAGTCTTCTATGTGTGGTTTGATGCGCCTATCGGGTATATCGGCATTACGAAACAATGGGCGGACATGGACAAAGATAATCGCAATTGGGAAGATTGGTGGCTAAATGCGCCCGACGTGCGCCATACCGAATTTATGGGCAAAGACAATATTCCGTTCCACTCAATTACATTCCCGGCCACCTTGCGCGGGTCGCGCGAAGCTTGGACGGAAGTTTCATTTTTAAAAGGCTTTAACTACTTGAATTTTGCCGGCGGCAAATTTTCCAAATCGGCACAGCGCGGCATCTTTTTGGATGCGGCATTGGAAGAATTCCCCGCCGATTATTGGCGTTATTGGTTGATGGCCAACGCGCCCGAATCGGACGATTCATCCTTTTCGTTTGAATTGTTTGCATCCGTCATTAACAAAGATTTAAATGACGTTTTGGGCAATTTCATCAACCGCGTTTTGAAAATGACATTCAACAATTTCGGCGAACAAGTCCCGCCGATGGGCGATTTGACCGAAGATGAAACGGCACTGTATGAAACGGTGGACGAATTGGTCGCTTCGTACACGTCATACTTGGACGGATTGGAATTTCGAAAAGCGATGGCGGCTTTGCGCGAATTGTTCGTTGCGGGCAACAATTACATTGCCAAAACGGAACCTTGGAAAGCGGCCAAAACCGACAAAGCGCGTGCCGGCACGATTTTAAATACGGCGCTTAACTTGATTTATTTGTATGCCAATTTATCGGCACCGATTATGCCGCAAACGGCCGAAAAGATGTTGGACGTTTTAAATAAGCCGGCCAATTTCGTTTGGCCGAACGAAAAAGCCGAAAGCTTTTTAAAAACGTTAAAGGCGGGCGATAAAATCAACCCGTCCGACCCGTTATTTTCCAAGATTACGCCCGAACGTCAGGAAGAATTGCGCGCTAAGTATAAAGAAACGGAGTAAATAATGAAAAGATATTTAAACGTTAGCTTGACAAATTTATTGTTTAACTTGTTTTGGTGGATAACCAGCAAGTTCAGCTTAAAATTTTCAAAACGTTTAATGTCTTTCGGCATTCGCGACGGCGCTTTTCCGGCCAGACGGATTTACGACCCGATATTAAAAGTCAACACAATGGGCTTTACGTTTAACAACCCGATGGGCGTGGCTGCGGGCATTGATAAAAAAGGGGATTTAATCGACGGCTTAATTCAAGTCGGATTTGGGTTCGGCGAATTCGGCTCATATACATTGGAAAAAGAAATGCCTGCTTCTAAGGCATATTACCTGATGCGCGACAAAGCCATTTTAATGCAACCGCTGGGGTACCGAAACCCCGGCATTTCAAAGATGATTCCCANNCCGCCAGGCGGCATTTGCCGCACATCATCGGCATTAATATTGTCACGTCCACGCCGTTTGAATCGGAAAATGTCAAACAAGGGCATTTGATGACCTATGAAAAAGAATTCACGATGATGGCGCAAAAGGTCGCGCCGTACTGCGATTATATCGTGTTGAATTTTTCACACCCCGATACCGAATTATCAAACATCATTTCTGATAAATCCACCATTTTGCCGATAATAAGA
>DLOI01000050.1:7127-11386 GCA_002477185.1 Alphaproteobacteria bacterium UBA7488
TTGCCGCTCCGATTCAAACGCCCAAAGTATTGGTTAAATTGCCGCTGGACATCACGCCGATGGAAGTGGCCTTGGTGTGTTCTTCTCTTATGGAAGGGAAAGCCGACGGCGTCATCGTCGCAGGCGGGCAATCTTTATCCAAACATTCCAGAAAATTGTTGCAAGACAAAAAATACTACCACATCGGCGTTTTGTCGGGCAAACCAATTTGCGATATGTCCACGGAACTTATTCGGCGATATTACCAAAACACAATGGGCAAATTGCCGATTATCGCGTGCGGCGGCGTCTTTACGGGACAAGATGCTTTTGAAAAAATTACGGCGGGCGCATCACTGGTACAAATACACACAGCATTAATTTTCGAAGGCCCTAATATCGTCAATCGCATTAATACCGAGTTAGCCGCCATTTTGCGTGACAAAGGATACAAATCCGTCATGAATGCCGTCGGCGCCGATTTTAATTAAAAGCCTTTTCGGCTCGGTGGCAATTTACACGGGTTTAACGGGCAAACACCCCCGATAATCATTGGCCGTCAAATGTGCAAAAAAGCATTTTGCTTTGAACGGCGCCCTAATGGCGGGCGTTTATCAAAACCTGAAATAAATAAACGGGTTATAGGATACATTGACCAAATTCATCAGGCAAAATACAAACATCCCGAGCAAGTAAACGTTGATAACAACAACCGCCGTTGTTTGCCGCGCATTTAACAAGACGCTTTTGAACAAACCGGCCGAACAAAGGACAGCTATCGCAAAAATACATCCGCTCCAATATGTGACGTAATAAGTTAATGTATAGGCCGGTTGCCCTTGATACAACCCGAACATCATTCGGATATACTGCCATGCATATGTCAAAAGNNCCCCCGACAACCACGACACCCAATAAATAAATATGGCCGAGCGCGCGCGAAAAAACCGTCATTTGCCGCCCGAACAAACCGGTTGCTTTTTCTAAGATGATAAACGCGCCGTGATACATCCCCCAAACGATAAAATTCCAAGCGGCGCCGTGCCACAATCCCGTTAAAAAGAACACGATTGCCAAATTGCGTAACGTTTTAATTTTGCCGCAACGGTTGCCGCCCAACGGAATATAAACATATTGTTTAAACCACGTGGAAAGCGACATATGCCACCGCTGCCAAAATTCCGTAATTGATTTGGAAATATACGGATAATTAAAGTTTTCCAAAAATTTAAAGCCGAACATATGCCCCAACCCGATGGCCATATCCGAATAGCCCGAAAAGTCGTAGTACAGCTGCATCGCATAAAATACTGCCCCGACCCAAGCAAGTTGTGGGGACAATTCATCCACGCGCAGGGCAAAGATTTTATCCACCACTTCGCCCAACGTATTGGCAATGATAATCTTTTTGCCAAGCCCGATGATAAAACGCTTTACCCCCTTTATAAATGAATCAAAACAAACGCTGCGCCGGTCCAGTTGTTCGCACACGTCATGGTATTTGACAATCGGCCCCGCGACCAGTTGGGGAAACAAAGAAATAAACAACGCAACTTTAAACGGATTTTTTTGCACCCTGACATCGCCGCGATAGACATCAACGATATAGGAAACGGCTTGGAACGTATAAAATGAAATCCCGATCGGCATGATGATTTCGACAAACGGTATGTCTATCCCGTTAAAGGAGGGCAAATTTTGCAAAATAAAGCCCATGTATTTAAAATACGCCAATGTACCCAATATGCTCGAAACCGTGAATATCAAAACATATTGCCGCGCATTCGTCTTTTTTAAAGAATCGATAACAAGGGCACCGACATATACCATTAAAATGACCCATACCATGGCGATGATATAAACCGGTTCGTCCCAAGCATAAAACAACAAACTGGCCGCCAATAACAAGGCGTTGCGCCCTTTTGACGGCACAATATAATACAGCGCCAAAACCATCGGCAAAAAGAAAAGCAAAAATGTCAACGAACTGAACAACATCTGCGTCACCAAATTTTCAATAATTCAATCATTTTTAAATCCGAAATGCCCAACAACAAAATATCGGGTTTAAAGTTTTCAACATCGGATGCGCGGCTGTCAAAACGGATACCCCATTCGCCTTGGTTAATGCGCACTTTGCGAACCTCTTCAAATGTTGCCGATAAAAACGGCATTATATAATCACTATACGAATCGCCGATGATATAGATTTTTAACGCTTGGCCGTTCGGATTAAAGCTTGTTTCAAACGGCGGTTTCGAATCGGTTTTGATATGCGCTTGATTTTTAAACGTATATTTTTTGTACAGTGGTTCATGCACATCAATATAAGACGGCTTGCCCAACATGTTATACAAGTTGCCTTTATATGTGCGTCGATAACCATTCACTTGTACCTCGCTGATAACTTCGGCCGTTTTGGTGACACGGATATCCTGTTCGCCGAGCGGTTTTAAGGCATCAAAATCTTGCCCTAACCGTTGCATGATAAGGCGATAGGCCAAATACGCGCCCGCGGGCGTCCAATGGCTTTCGGTTTTATAGTGCAACAAATCTTGATGCCGGTGTTTTAAAAAAGCATCTTCCAACGAAATAATATTGATTGAACCCTTTAAATATTCTTCCACTTCGGTTACCAAAGTCGGTTCGTCGGGCAACGTGATAAACGACGGATAATATTCTTTGTAAATTGTTTGTTTGTCGGGCGGAAAATAAACATACAATTTTATGTCGCGCGCCGCTGCCCAATCACTCAAGCGTTTCAAATCCGCTTTGATTTTTTCCAAATGTCTAACGCTGAAACCCACCTTCCTTTGATAATATGAAAGCATTTCAAAATTATGCGAATTGCCAACAAAATTACCGAACAACCACCCATCTTTGCCGATAAAAACCTGTTTATTGCCGCGGCGGTCAAATGCGGATAAAACGGCAAAATACCCATCAATCATTTTATCACGTGCCGACAAATGGTCGGATATATATTTTTCCACGCCTGCCGAAAAATTTTTGTTAACGCCGTTTTCATTAAAAATTGTCGGGAAAGGTTCGGATTTCCTGTTTTCCCGTTCATTTTGCTTGGATAAATCTATTGTAAAGGCCAAAAACACGATAATGCAAACCAAGTATATGCCAAAAACAATATCGGCAATCATACGGTTTGAAAATGGCGGGGAGCATCTCATACCCCCCCTCCCCCATGAGGTTTGTCGATAAAGAATACTCTGTGCACTCGATTAGGGGTTAACATAAATTACTTACCATCAAAGGATTTGCAAAAATGTAGTATCTTAAGCCTCTTCTTTAGGCGGTTTGACGTTCCACGCCGTGCATACCCATTGGCCGTTTTGTTCTTCAAACACACACAAACATCCCGTACCCACTTTGATTTCATGGTTTTTGGCAAACGCGGCAAAATCCCCCGTTATATAGGGCGCAAAACGAATAATGCCGTTGGAGGAAACGACCAAAGTCGTTTTGTTTGACCCTTTTAAAGAATCGGCAAAATCCACCCACGTTTTGATAACGCCCGGCACATCCACTTGCCATCCGTTCGGCACAGCCCCATCGGCGTTCCAAGCGTCAATCGCCGCTTGTCCGATACGGGCGATAACGACGTCTTCGGGCTTATTTTCATCGGGGCCGTAATCAATTTCTTTGAACCCTTCATACGGTTTAACATTTTCCAATCCCGCCGCGGCGGCCGTTTGCATTGTGCGTTTCAGCGGCGCAACGTAAACATCGTCGGGCCATAAATTGTTATCGCGCAAGTATTTGCCCAAACGTTGCCCTTGTTCCAAACCGCTTTGCACCAACGGCAAATCCGTTCTGGCACCGACACGGGTGGGCGTTTCGCCCTTGTTAAACGTATTGCCGTGGCGGGCAATGATAAAACGAGTTGTCATGTTATTTCTCCTTAAAATGTTTATCCGAATTCTATCCGTTTTAGGCGGTCACAAATGCAAAAACCGTCGCCGACAAAAATATATTTTCGTGCGGCGGGAAAACGGCCGAACCGTTAAAATTCGCCATATTCCAAAATCAACCGTTCGGCTTTGTCACGGTCTTCGGGGCTGTCAACGCCGTTCATTGCGGGGCGACCTTTATAATCGACTTCGACGATTTTAATCGGAATACGGTTTTCCAAGAATCTGAGTTGTTCCAACCCTTCGATTTTTTCAATCCGCCCTTGCGGCAATTTCACAAAACGGTGCAACGTATCGGTACGGTATCCGTACAAGCCGATATGGCGGGATTTGTACGCCAAATGATTGATGCTT
>DLOI01000094.1:0-148 GCA_002477185.1 Alphaproteobacteria bacterium UBA7488
ACCACTGACGGTATTGGAAGAACGCGTCGTTGGCCCTGGCCTTGGCGAAGATTCAATCCGTGCCGGTACGCTCGCATGCGTCCTTGGATTGGTTTTTGTATTTATCTTTATGATTATTGTCTATGGTTGGTTCGGGATTTTCGCCGAT
>DLOI01000094.1:242-4850 GCA_002477185.1 Alphaproteobacteria bacterium UBA7488
TTACCTCTTATAATTCAATCGTAAAGAAGAAATCCAAAACGGCGTACGTCATCCGCTCGAAATTATCAATCGCGGATTCAACGGTGCATTTTCGGCCATTTTGGACGGGCAATTGACAACATTCTTTGCCGCTTTATTCTTGTTCTGGCTGGGTTCCGGCGCCGTTCGCGGTTTCGGCATCACATTGGGGCTTGGTTTAGCGACAACAATGTTCACGGCTTTGTTGGTCACGCGCATGTTGATGATGGCTTGGGTTGCGATAAAAAAACCAAAAACGATTGAATTATAAGAGGTAAGAAAATGAAAAAACTATTCAGAAAACGTAATTACAATTTCGACTTCATGCGTATTCGCATGGTTGGTTTTACAATCGCTGCCATTTTGTTAATTGCCTCAATCGGTTCAATGTTTGTCAAGGGCCTCAATTACGGCATTGATTTTAAAGGCGGCGTCTTGATGGAAATCACATCCGAGGACAAAATCAGCATGGATAAATTGCGCTCCGAGCTCAGTTTCCTGCGTGACTTATCCATTCAATCCATCGGCGTCACGGGTAATGCCGTGTTAATTCAAACACAAGGCATTGACGGCGAATCGGGTGCCGAAGTTGTTAATAAAGTCAAAGAAGTTTTGGGCTCCGGATACACTTATGACCGCGTTGAAACCATCGGCCCAACCATTGGCGAAGAATTAAAACACAAAAGCTTGCTTGCATCGGTTTTGGCGTTGCTTGCGATTGCTATTTACATTTGGTTCCGCTTTGAATGGCCGTTTGCCGTAGGTTGTTTATTATCGTTAGCCTTTACGTTGATTACAACGGTCGGGTTTTTCTCAATCTTCGGTTGGGAATTTGACATGATTGTGGTTGCCGGGTTATTATCATTGGCCGGTTATGCGTGTAACGATACCATCGTTACTTACGACCGTGTCCGTGAAAACTTGCAAAAAAATCGTAAAGTATCCAACGATGAAGTATTAAATAAAGGTATTAATGAAACGCTTTCCAGAACGATTTTAACAGGTCTGACAACGTTATTCGTTTTGATTGTGCTATTGGTAGTCGGCGGCCAAACATTGCGTGGTTTTTCGATTGCCATGTCTCTGGGGTTAATCTTGGGAACATTTGCATCAATTTTCTTGGCCGTTCCGATGCTGAGATATTTCGATATTAAGCAAGTTGCCATCAAAGTAACGGAAATGGGTCCTTATGCCGAAGCGGCCAAGCATGAAATGGAAGCAAAAAAACTGCCGCTGGATAAATGCTCGGGCAGTTGTCGCAGGTAATAAAACCGCAAGATAATAATAAACCCCCTTTGCCAGGGGGTTTTTAAATAGTTTAGTCACCGATTTATGAGCACAAAGCACAGGCCGCCTTTATCAACCATAGATTTGCAAGCTTGAGATATCATTCATCTTGATGAGTCATGGATGTGTGGATACAAACCATCGTACACATAAATGGCTGCATAAAAGTATTTCTTTCATCTATCATGAACTGGTGGGCACTAAGCTTTCAATACTTTTTTTATTTATGAATTTGGAAGTATGAGGTACTTAAGAGTCTTATCTTAATGACTTACTGGAGCGAAACATTCAAAAAGCATACGTTTATCTATTCAAACACCTTTTTAACTATAGATTTATGTTCACAGTATACCAAATTACGCATCGGTCATGGATGTGCAGCCATAAACCACCATACAGATAAATATCCGCATGAAACCATTTCCTTTATCTATCACGATTTGCGGGCACGAACTACTTGACAAGTTTACCTCACATCACTTTGTGGGCAAAACATAGCAAACATTTTTGCAAAAATTAACAAACACTGAATTTACGCTACAAATGCAGCTTGCTTTAGAATGTCTTTTCCAACACATTATGTAATAAAACAGGCAGCCACGTATCATCGGCCGGTTCTTGCAAAATGTACATCGGTTTTTGATATGGATTGATTTGAATGGGAGTTTTAAATAACGGCCTCGTGGTGGTCGGTTCGGTCGTAAATTCAAAAGTAATAGCCGGCGATTGACACTTGTCGGATTCATGCGGATTTAAAATTGAACGCCCCAAAGTCAGTGTTACATCCCACTTTTCATTTTTGCTAAACGGATTATCCATCTTAAAACTCACACATCCGCTTGAAAACTGCATCAGCGTTGCAAAGGCGCACATTTTATATAAAGTTCTTTTTATCATATTTAATTTATATCCGTTTTTAATACCCGTTAGAAACTTATTAAGGAGTTATATCCAATATTAGTTTTACAAATTATCGCACATTTCGATAACATCATCGATTTTATTTCAAGAATAAAGCCCTTTAATAAAAGGGCTTTACTTGGGAAGGTTATTATAAATTATTCTTTTTAATTAACGGCTGCCTTTACCTTTAGCTTGAGTTTTTTGAGCCGCAACTTGTTTAGCAATTTGTTCAAATGTCAAAGTCGCTGTTTCAAATTCTTTTACCGCCGCTGTCGGCACTAAGCCATACTGACCGTTCGCATCAACAACAAACTTCAATTCGCCTTTGTTCATTGCTGCCGTAATTTGATCATATTGAGCAGCCGGCACGGGAATTGTTTTGTCTTCGGCAATAATAACCTTAAATGCCTTGGGCAATTTCGTACCCTTTGCCATTTGCCATTCATTGCCATCCGCATCTTGTTTTGTAATCAAATCTTTGGCATTTACGGAGAGCATTGGATCCTCTACACGAGTAACACCTTGACCAGCTTTATTGAAACCCAAAAATCTATCTCCAGGAGCCATACCACTACGGTGCCAACCTTTACCCGAATACATCGGTATCCCACCCCAGCAGCCACCGCCGCCACCATTAATATCAAACCAACCGTTGCCGTTACCACCACCAACACTGTTTATATGAACCCCTTTCCGTGTACGTTTAAAAACGCGTCCTGCTGAATCTTCATAGGTCTCTACGTCATATGTACAAGATGATAATGCCACGGCACCCATTACAACTGCCATCATAGCAGAAGCTGCCGGCGTACGTTTGACGATATGCAATGCTTTTTTTGAAGCTTTTTGTAATTTTTCTTTTAACATTTTCCTTCCCTCCTGTATATACCGTTTTAATTATAGTATGTCTTATATTTTTGTCAAGATTATTTTACCAATGATAATAATAATGGATTGGACGGGCATAAAAATAATAAGGCCTGTTCCCCGGCAACGGATTTGCCGTTTGAATTGGGAAACTCGTTCCATCATTATTTGGCACGACACAATCAGTTGGTAAAGGATTATTCGTTTGAATATCAAATCTTAAAATTTCATCCGTACGGTAAGGCGGAATTACCCTTTTTGCACGTGATTGCGGTTGTGGGCATGGAGTTTTAACCGCTGCAGACTTATATGGTACGGCCCGCTGTGTTGTGGCACGATTCGGATTATTATTACAACAACAAGAGGCACTTACTAAAGCAACAGTCAATGCCGCCATTTTAATTAAAGAGTTATAAACTTTATTTGTCATATGAATCCTCCTATAACTTATAAGAAGATTGTACGCCCAAAATTCAAAGTCGTCAATAACTTTTTTATATATGGTATTATTTTTTATATAATTATCTGATTTTTATATATAATTCGTTTTGTTTATTTTTTTATAAATTAATTGAAATTAGGATATTTTTCTCTTTGCGTATTGAACAATTATACGCTCATTTCACTTTCGCGATTCGTTCAGACCCGCAAAACGTACCTCACATGCCATCCAAAAGGAAATGTCTTCATAATTGTTCAATCACTCCTTTTAAAAGGTAGTGCAAACATTGCAGTGCTAATATTGCGTTTCGGGCAACACGTCATTTACCCGTATCGGGCGATTTTGACCAAATTCGGCACGAACCGCTTCTTCTTCAAAAGCTTGCACCCGCTCAGCTTCATNNTTCATTTTGCCCTTCTGATAACTCAGAAGATTTGCTTGAAGCTGGCGGGGTATTTTCTGTGGTCGGATATGTCTGTTCAACGAGAGTGCCCTTTTGAAAACCCGTTAAATTTTCTGTCCTGTCAGATGAAAATTCAGCCGGGTTATTTTGCTTCATGGACGATAACGTTTTGAAATCTGCCCTGTTTTCAGGGAGCGGTGCCGAAGCATACACCACACTTCGTTTTGCAAATGGTGCTTGAGAGTTAGTTAGCTTGCCCGAAAGGTTTTCANNGAGGCACTTTTAGCCGATTGAGATGGCGCCAAAGGGGCTTGCCAAACGGGAGCCTTTGTTTGAAGCGGTTGTACTTGGACCGGTCTTGGATACCCAAGCCATTTAAGCGCTTCGTCCAAAAAGCCGTTTTCGGGCAAATTGCGGTGGTTGGCGCCTTTGACACCATAGAATCGTTTTTGCCCTGTCGCTTTTTCAAATAATTTAACGCCCAATTCGTACGGCACGGTTGGGTCTTCCGTTCCATGGGCAATCATGAGTCGTGTACCGATTTTATCAATTAAATCATAGCTGTTATATTTATCGCGCACAACAACTTTGACGGGAAATAATCCGTAACTGGCAATATCGGCCACATCCGTCAAACTGGTAAAAGGCGATTCCAAAATCAACGCGTCGAATTTTTCATCGCCCGCCA
>DLOI01000094.1:4860-6868 GCA_002477185.1 Alphaproteobacteria bacterium UBA7488
AATAGGTGCCGAGCGAATGTCCGTATAAAACAATATCTTTATTTTGGACACCCTTATCATTTAAAAACTTAATTGTCGCGCGCATGTTGTCTTCCATATTGCGTTGCGACGGTGTGCCTTCAATACCCCCAAATCCTTCGTATTCGGGCAAAATAACCGTATAGCCCGATTTTAAAAACGGCAAAACACGCGGGATGTGATAATATATATTATATGAGTTCCCATGAAAGAAAATAACCGCCTTTTGCGGATTTTTGGGCGTCGCATACCAAGCATAAATATCGCGTCCATCCGCCGTTTTATAAGATACTTCATGTAAAGTCGGGATAACCGATTTGGCATAACTGAAATTCGGTTTGGTTTTATCGGGGTTGTAAAACACCAATTCGGGGAAAAAATACACATATCCGATAAAGCCGAAATAAACCAAAATCGGCAACATTAAAATGCTGCCAATCAATTTTTTCAAGTATCGGCGTTTTTTGGACGGCGTTTGGCTTAAAGCCAAATCCGTAATTGAAACGCTTTGTTTACTTTGTACCCGTTTTACCACTTTTCCCCCTTTATTAAGCCCTGTATAAAGCACCGTTAAAATGCCGCATAAAAACCGCGCCATAAACCGATAATATCAATACCGCTACTTCCTTTAAGATATGATATTAAAAGAAAAGATGCAATAAAAACAAAGATAAAAAGCAAAATCAATCCCAGTGTATTTCCAATCAGGTTTAAAATACCAAAAGCCCTATTTTTGGCTGCCATTTGTTTTGTGTCTTTTAAATTTGCCATTATAAAGTCAATTCCCTTTCTTCCAACCTTTTAATTTGGTCGCGGATTTTGGCAGCTTCTTCAAAATTAAGCGCCTCGGCCTCTTTCAACATTTTCTTGCGCAATTTTTCAATCGTAACGGCGGCATTTTCAATAACTTCCAGCTCAGAATACGTTTTAAGTTCTTCATTCACATCAACAAATTCTTTGAGCAGGTCCGGAATCTCTTTTTTAATCGTTTTGGGTTTAATACCATGTTTTAAGTTAAATTCAATCTGTTTTTCGCGTCGCCTGGCCGTTTCGCTTAAAGCATAATCCATTGAACGCGTTATTTTGTCCGCGTATAAAATCACGCGGCCGTTTTGATGGCGCGCCGCCCGCCCTATCGTTTGGATAAGCGATGTCGATGAACGTAAGAATCCTTCTTTATCCGCATCCAAAATCGCCACCAATCCGCATTCGGGGATATCCAATCCTTCCCGCAACAAGTTAATGCCGACCAAAACGTCAAACGTCCCCAAACGCAAATCACGGATAATTTGTATTCGCTCCAACGTATCAATATCCGAATGCATATAACGCACTTTGACACCGTGTTCGGACAAATAATCCGTCAAATCTTCGGCCATTTTTTTGGTCAACGTCGTTACCAATACACGGTCGCCACGTTTGGCGCATTCTTTGCATTCAGCCATTAAATCTTCAACTTGAGTTGCCACGGGACGCACAATACATTCCGGGTCTAACAATCCTGTCGGACGAATGATTTGTTCAACAAAAACGCCTTTGGATTGTTCCATTTCCCATGGCCCCGGCGTGGCTGACACGAAAACGGTTTTGGGACGCATCGCTTCCCATTCTTCAAATTTAAGCGGCCTATTATCCAAACAGCTCGGCAATCGGAACCCATATTCGGACAAAGTCGATTTGCGCGAAAAGTCGCCCTTATACATCGCGCCGATTTGCGGAATGGTCACATGCGATTCGTCAATAAACAACAAAGCGTCTTTCGGCATATACTCAAACAAAGTTGGCGGCGGCGCTCCTGCGGGGCGCCCGGTCAAATGGCGCGAATAATTTTCAATCCCTTTACAAGCCCCCGTGGCTTCCATCATTTCCAAATCATAACGCGTACGTTGTTCCAACCGTTGCGCTTCCAATAACTGGTTATTATCTTTTAAAAATTCCAATCGCCCTTTTAATTCTTCCTTAATCGTCCGAATGGCCTGGGACAAAGCCG
>DLOI01000094.1:6920-13291 GCA_002477185.1 Alphaproteobacteria bacterium UBA7488
GTCCCGTTAACGGGTCAAATTCATGAATGGATTCCAATTCGTCGCCGAAAAACGATAACCGCCACGCCGTATCTTCCAAGTGAGACGGAAAAATATCCACAATATCGCCGTTTATGCGAAAACTGCCACGTTCAAAAGCAATATCGTTGCGTTTAAACTGCAATTCAACCAACTTGCGCGCTAAATCGCGTACATCTACGGTATCTCCTTTTTTAAGCATAAATGCCATGGACGAATAACTTTCCGCATCGCCCAAACCGTAAATGCATGACACCGACGATACGATAATGACGTCACGCCTTTCCAAAATATGGCGAGTCGCCGAATGTCGCAACCGGTCGATTTGTTCATTAATCGCCGAATCTTTTTCAATAAACGTGTCGGTTCTGGGGATGTAAGCTTCGGGTTGATAATAATCGTAATACGAAACAAAATATTCGACGGCATTTTCGGGAAAAAACGTTTTCATTTCGGCATACAGCTGTGCTGCCAACGTTTTGTTATGCGCCATAATCAATGCAGGGCGTTTTAACTCATTAATCACATGCGCCATCGTAAACGTTTTGCCCGACCCTGTAATTCCAAGCAATACTTGGTTGCGGTCTTGTTTTTTTAATCCTTGAACCAATTGTTTTATTGCTTCGGGTTGGTCACCGGCAGGAGCAAATTCGGACTTTAATTTAAAATCCGCATCACCGTGCAATTCCGGTTTTTCATACATTGGTATCATTTTTATTTACCTTTTTAAAAGTCTTTATTTGATATAAACATTTACTTTTTGTCACTGTAAATAGTTTTAAATTCATCCGTTTTAACGGATTTTTCAAATAGCCTATCTTGACTTGAGCCGTGTTTTTTGAGCCCTTACCGTCGTTTTTTTAGCACTCCTTTTGGCCGAGGATGCTTTTGCTCTTGCCCCTTTTGTTTTTACACTTTTTTTATCGGCCACTGTCATAGTCATATCAGTATCTTTTGGCGCCTTTTCAAGGTCGCCGAAAGCATTTCCCACATCCGCAGGGGTGTTTGTTTCAACAACCGTTTCAAAATTCTCTCCAAGCGCTTGTTTATTTTTTCTTTTCAAAGGCATATTTTGAAATTCTTTTTTAACTTCCGACAACCCTTTTTTCAAATCCGCCCCGACATCCCGCAATCTGACCTTTGGTTCACCCCAACTTGTCAAACGCATATAAATATTAATCAAGACAATCGCTAAGGCAATATAAAAAGCCGATTGTGAAATTGAAACGGACATAATGCTAAGCGCTGCCAACGCCGCTAACAATAACATCCACATCATGACGGCTTTTAAGACTTTTTGCGGGAAAATATTTTTGCCCAACGCTTGTTCAACCAAATAACTTTGCGAGTTCCAATTGTGATAAATCCCAAAGGACACAACGGCTGCGAAAANNAGGCATATAAAATGACAACCGCGGGAACATATCCCAAAGCTAAAAAATAAATCGCATAGGCCCCCCATAAAAAGCCGACCAAAACTGAGGCCGAATAACCTAACTTAGGCGGCAAAATCTTTTTTAAATACATGTTCATGCCCATTTGCGCAATTAAAATGATAACGGCAAAATATCCCAGTGCCACCGGCACAACGGCAAAAAAACTGCTGAGCAAAAACATGCATGCGGCAAATCCCGTCGATAAAATCATCGACATAAACGGTACACGGTCCATTTTGGCGAATACCCAAATCATCAATGCCCAAATAATGCTTAACAAGACGTGTTCAAAAGTGCCCGCCAATCCCGCTTGGATTTGAACGGCTTGCGGCAAAAAATAAGTGGATAAAAAACAAATGGCAACCATGCCGAACGACCGCCATAACGGCCGCATGCCTGTACCCATAAAAGCCAAGCAGACTAATCCCATAGCCAGCATCATATGATAAAACGTAACAACAGTCCCCGGAACGGCAAATGAAAAACTAACACCGCCAAGTCCCAAAATAATCAGCAAAACGAAACTAATCGGCAAATCAAGCGGCATTTCCTTTTTACATTCACGTTGTCCGGTAAAATACACCGCCCATTTTGCCCCCAAATATCCCAAGCCGAAAATAGCGGCAAAAACGCCCATTACATACCATACGCTCATGTTTTCCTCCTGAATTTTAAAGCAGCTGCAACTTCTGCTGAGCTGCCTGTAAATCTTTCATGCCACCCGGGCTGTATTTTCATATCATACCTTATCGGCAGTTGTCTGTAAAGCGACTTTTTCATCCAATTAAAAATTCGATGGTATTCTTAAAACCCGTTTTATATGGAAACAATAAATAATGACGCAAAAAAACGATTACTGTCGTTAATCAAACGTAAAATTACACGGGCATCGGCGATTAAGATAAATCAATTATCATAAGGAATAGAACCGTTAACTGCCCTTAAAAAAAATTAAGCATGCAACTATGAATATTTAAAACCCAATACAAAAATTTTACCCGAACGTTAATTTAGCGGGTTAATAAATCCTGTCATCTAAGTCAGTAATTTAAGCTTTATGACGGAAGGCAATGCGCCCTTTGGTCAAATCATACGGCGTCATTTCAATTTCAACTTTGTCGCCAACCATAACGCGAATACGGAATTTGCGCATTTTGCCCGATGTGTGTGCCAAAATCTCATGCCCGTTTTCCAATTTAACGCGGAAAGTGGCATTCGGCAAGGCTTCAACGACTGTGCCGGTAAATTGCAATACTTCTTCTTTAGCCATAAATACTCCTAAATTTTATGAAATTTAAGCGGATTATATCCTTTTTTATCTTAATTTGCAAGAAAAATCTTATATTCATAAGCATTTAACGTTTTTTTGAGCATATGGCAAGTAAATATAAACTTAAGCCAAACACAATAGATTTTATTAAATCCCAAACTTCATTTGTATCTTTAAAACCGAAAATTGATTTTTTCCGTTTAAGTTTAATCAGATTTTTAACCGTACCAACGCCTTATCACGCCCCAAAACTTGCATAATCGAATGCAAATCAGGACTTTGTTCGCGACCCGTAATCAAAACGCGCAATACTTTTGCCACATCGGACACATTGCCCTTATAGCCCGCGGGATTGGCTTTATACGCTTTCATATCGGATGCAAAACCAATACTGTCAGCCAGGCGTTTAATCTTATCAAACCAAACTTGCTTATCATCATTTTCATCATACATACGGGCAAAACCGTCGGCAATGGCTGTAACATCATCCGCATCATAACCGTTTAACAATTCCATGTTTCGCATAAACGTATCATCAAAAAAATACGTTATGTCTTTTTCAACATCTTCCCATTTGACAATATCTTTGCGCGATTTATTGCCGATACCGCGTTCAATATTTAAAATGGCTGTTACATAATTTTTATGCGCACCGATTTTTTCGGCGAATGAGGGATTATAACTGATTGCCCAATTCAACAACGCATCGTAAACTTCGGCAGCACTCATTTTGGCAATCACTTCTTTTGAAATGCTGGCCAATTTTACAAAGTCAAACAATGCGCCCGCAACATTGGAAACTTTTGAAAAATTAACGGGGAAATCAAACGCCGGCACATCGGGATTAGCCTTGCGCCAATCTTCGAAATTCGCGTTAATCAAGTTTAACAAATATTCGATAACCGCAGCTTCGGGATACCCTTTTTCCCAAAAATACATAATATTGGCTTCCGCATCATGGCGTTTGGAAAGCTTGCGCTTATGCCCGTTATCAACCTTTTGAAGCGGAGCAATATGCCCGTATTTGGGTGCTTTAAACCCTAAAGCGACAAATAATTGAATATGAAGCGGTACCGAAGACAACCATTCGTCACCGCGAATAACATGCGTTGTGCCCATCAAATGGTCATCCACCGCATGGGCAAAATGGTACGTCGGCAACCCGTCGGATTTGATAATAACAATATCAATGTCATTTTCGGGCATAGAAATATCACCCTTTAACAAATCTTTGATAATCATGCGCTTTTCATAATCTCCAGGCGATTTGAAACGCAAAACCCAAGGTTCGCCCGCTTGCAGTTTTTTTAAGATTTCTTCATCAGACAAATTGCGGCATTTGGCATATTTGCCATAATAACCGGGGCGCAAACCGCTTTTTTCTTGGACTTTGCGCATCAAATCCAAATCTTCAGCCGTGGCAAAACATGGATAAGCTAACCCCTTTTGAACCAAATCTTTCGCGTAGGCTTGATAAATTTCTTTGCGCTTGCTTTGCGTATAAGGCCCATATGCACCAAAGTCCGTTCCGTCCGTGTGAACGCCTTCATCGGCTACAATGCCATAACGCCCCAAAGAATTGGCGATAACTTCCAAGGCCCCTTCCACCAAGCGTTTTTGATCGGTGTCTTCAATACGCAAATAAAAAACGCCACCGCTTTGATGCGCTACCCGTTCGCTGAGCAATCCCGCATAAATCCCGCCGATGTGCATGAAGCCCGTCGGACTGGGTGCCACACGGGTTACTTTTGCACCTTCTTTTAACGCGCGTTTGGGATATTTCGCTTCAATATCCGCCACAGCGGGCAATGGATTGGGGAACAAGTATTTTAAAATTTCGGGTGTCATTTGATGAGCCTTTCTGTCGCTTTTATAAATTTTCAGCCGTTCAAATTCCGGCTGTTTTGTGCAATAATAAATATGCCCTTGTTATACTTAAAAAGCATGACGTTGTCAACGATTACGTTTGAAAAGCCTCCCTTTTTTAAATAACACCAATCATTTTGTATTTTAAAGCGCTCTTTAATCAAGATGTTATTATAAGGTCGTCCTTATACATTATTTTTAAGATAAGCGTTTCAGCCCGGCAAGTGTTTAAAACCAAATCCGATATAAAGAGTAAAGTATATAAATGGTCCATACCGCAAGCGGTGCGCTTAAAGATTTCAATATCAGGTGCCGATAGCCCCATTTGTATTTATAATGTAAAAATAACCCGGCAGATGCCACAGATACAAACACATATCCCCAAGACAAAACGCTTGAAATAAATATCGTTCCGCCCCAAAGGGCAGATTTCATATTATATGCACCAACAATGGCGCATAAACAAAAAACTAAAACCGTCAACGATTTTTTAATATGCAGGTATTCATTGCTTGATGCTCGGATATCCAATAAATCCGAACCGGAAAAAATCAAAAAGGCGAACAGGCACACCAAGCTCATGCATTTCATCCACGAACCAAGCAAATATGGTATATTATAAAATAAAAACCAATCTAACAAGCACAGCCCGAAAAAAATCAAGAAAGCTTGCAATAAAGCATAAGCAATCCAACCGATGTAAGTTTCATCTTGCACAGCCGCTCTGGGAGCATTGCCGATTAATTTGCCTTTCATTGAAATGATTTTTTTGGGAATATTTAAAACCCCCGATTTGATGAACGACGAATGCAACATATTTATCTCCCTTTATATGTGCGTTTCGGATAAAAATCTCGTTATTTTTTATCCATATTTTTATATATCGGCCACTTGCCGGCCGTTACATCATCCAGTGACCCGACGGGTTGCCCCATTAACACCCGATAAACCCAATAATTGACCATAATCCTCTCAACAAAGCTGCGCGTTTCCTTGGACGGAATTGTTTCAATAAACATCAACGGGTCATTTTGATATTTCATGCGTTTTTTCCACCGAGCCAAATTGCCGGGTCCCGCATTATATGCAACCGCCGTAAAAATTAAATTGTTGTTAACTTCCGTGTTTCCTAACAATTCTAACAGATAATTTTGACCTAATGACAGGTTATAGGCCGGTTCCTTCATCGTGCGCGGGTTCCATGTGTAATTTAAACGCCCGGCCAATTCTTTGCCCGTCGCCGGCATAATTTGCATCAATCCCAAAGCCCCGACACGGCTTTCGGCACGCTGATTAAAACAAGATTCTTGCTTGACAAACGAAAATACCAATGCTTTATCCACTTTCCAACCGTCTTTGGGTGTCCAATTCGGCGCCGGATAGCGCAAATCCTCATCGCCCGTGATATGCCCGGATACGGCCAAAATTTCTTCGGAAAAACCGTTTTTATCCGAAATCATGAATAAAACGCCCTTGCCGTCTTTATCGGCTTCAACATACAACTTTGCCAATTCTTTTTTTGCCCAAANNCATTTGTTTAAGCGCATAAAACCGTTCCAACCCCGGATGTGAAAAATTAATCGAAACATCATCTTGGGGCAACATCGGCGTTTCCCACATGTCGGACAAATCTTGCCCCAACAAGCGCATCGCCAAAAATCCATAGAAAGTGCGCGGATAATCGGATGCTATTTCCAAATAATCGCCGACTTGTTCAAAATTGCCTTGCCTCAAATGCCCGCGCGCCGCCCAAAAAGCACCGCTGGAACGCAAAAGCGGAC
>DLOI01000094.1:13345-14373 GCA_002477185.1 Alphaproteobacteria bacterium UBA7488
CCATGAAATCAACCCCGCCGTCCAATAGGCAAGCGGAATTTTTTTTCGTCCCAATTGCAAAGCTTTTTTAATATTTGTCAGCGCCAATTGGTCTTCGCCGTCTAAGAAATAAGAAAAGGCCAAAGCCGTATAGGCATTGCCCATTTCTTCATTATTAAACAATTCGCGGGCATCTTTGCCCTCTAAAATCAAACGCGCGTTTTTGGTTCGTCCGGCACTTAAATGGCGGGCAAATTGGTTCATTGTTTTGCGCGCTTTTTGTTGTTTTTCCCCCGTATATCTTGAAAATAACCGCCCGCGCACCAAATCAATCGGTTCTTCACGCATCACAAACGAACAAGAGCCGGCACGCCCCGAAAAAACGTCTTTTGGTTTTGATTTTGGCAACTGAGCCTTTTTTTGTTTGCCCAGCGCATACATATCCGAAGCAATCGGCAAATCGTGATAGCTGTAAAACCACTCGGTAATTTGTTCGGGTTTTGTTTTATAATGCGGCGAAAAATAACGGTCAAACAAAACATAACCCATCAACGCCTTGTTTTTCAATTTGTTTTGCAAGGCACCAGCCGTTTTAAATTCGCCTTTTTTTTGAGCGGCAAAAATCTGTTTATAGATTTTAACGTCGCTTTGGCTTAACACATCGGATTCTTTGGCAAATGCCGAAAAGCAAAGCAGTGTACACAAAAATAAAATGAAAACGATTTTTTTCATTCTGGCGCCCTTATGAAATGGGCACATATTTAATGCGCTGTTGACATCCTTGGTCATTTAAATTGCCAGCTACGCAAGTCCGAACGGTAATGCGCGGAACGTTTAATAAACTGTTGCAATTTTCGCCGGCAAAGGCCAAAGATTGTTCTTGGGTGCCGCCGTTTGCGGGTACGTTACGGAAAGCCACAGGCACCGACAAATTGCCGTATTGGGCAAAAATTTCCAAGGTGCGGATATTGACATTCATTTGATTTTCCACCCTCATTTTGCCAACACAAAACGAAATGCCGTTAAGCGGCGGATTGACAATCGACACA
>DLOI01000094.1:14430-19544 GCA_002477185.1 Alphaproteobacteria bacterium UBA7488
TAATTCGGGGAAAAGGCCGCCCGACGTTCGGTTTTGAGTTTGGGCATGAACACTTGCAGACAACAACAACGCAATGCAGAGAGTCAAAAACTTTTTCATCTTATTAAATCCTTTCTTTACATCTTTACTTTTTTGAAGTAGAGTGTGGATAATTTTCTTCTTATTATTTTAAGGAATTAAAAACAAAATGTGTGTCGATTGTCAATCCGCCGNNGCAACCTTTTTTTTCTGCGGCATTGGCGGCATTGGGATGAGCGCCATCGCCTTGTATTTAAAAAATGTCGGACACACCGTATGGGGTTCTGACCGTTCTTTTGACCTTGGCAACCCCAACGCTGTTCATACGAATTTATTAAATGCCGGCATCCGTTTGATTCCCCAAGACGGCCGCGCCATTACAAAAGAAATCGATACGTTCGTCGTATCCACGGCGGTGGAAGAAACAATTCCCGATATAAAACGCGCCCGTGAATTGGGGTTGACAATTAAAAAACGCGCCGAAATTTTGGCCGATATTTTGCATTCTTATAAAGGTATAGCTATTGCCGGCACCAGCGGCAAAACAACCACAACCGCAATGCTGTCGCACATATTATATGAAAATGCCTTGGACCCGACAATGATTAACGGGGGCATATCCTTAAATACGTATAATGACAGCCCTCAATCCAACATGATTTTCGGGAATGGTGAATATTGCGTGATTGAAGCGGACGAACACGACGGCACGATTGAACTCTATTCTCCGTACATCAGCGTTGTATCAAACGTATCGCTTGACCATAAGCCATTGGAAATATTGCGCCCTTTATTTGAAAATTTCATCCGCCGCACAAAACACGGCGTTGTCATTAACGCCGATTGCCCCGAAATTCAAAAGCTTAAAATTGACCATCCGAATGTCTTAAGTTTCAGCCTACATAATGATAAAGCAGATTTATACGCATCAAATATCACACCGCTGGCTAAAGGCACGGCTTTTGATTTAAACGGCGAACACTTTGAATTGCCCGTTTACGGCGATTACAACATTCAAAATGTCTTGGCCGCTNNGCCGCGTTGCATGCAGGTGTACCGTTTCAACACAGCATGCGAGCATTGCAAACATTTAAAGGTACCAAACGACGTTTACAAAAATTAGGAACCGAGCACGGCATTACGGTTATTGACGATTATGCCCACAACCCCGATAAAATCCGTGCAACGCTTGAAACGCTTAAAAAATACCCCGGGCATACGTGGGCTGTTTTCCAACCGCACGGGTTTGCCCCGACCCGTTTAATCAAAGATGAACTCATCCATGTATTAAATACGATTATTGACGATAATTTAACGTTTATTGCAACGGACATTTATTATGTCGGCGGTACGGTTNNCGGCCGCCGATATTATTAATCCCGTGAAAGACGCTTCAAAAGATGCCGTTTACATCCCGCACCGAGCGGACATCATCGACTTTTTATTGCCGAAATTAAAGGACGGCGACAAAATCATCGTGATGGGGGCAAGGGATGATTCGCTGTCGGATTTCGCTTGGGAAATTTTAAAACGGATTAAAGACGGAAATCATTGATATATGTAATTTAAAAACTTGAATTTTTCGCCTAAAATGATATATGTATAAATATTATGAATAAAAAAGCCGCCATGCTTTTGGAACACAACGACAAAAAAACAAATGAAAAAAATCGCACTCATTTCTCCCGCTTCGCCAACGTTGACACCTTTTGACAAAGACACAGTCAAAGATTTTTTTGCCGCCTTTGGGTATGAACCCGTTTATGGAAAACATGCCTTTGATTGCGACCGCTTTGCGGCGGGTACGGATTGCGACCGCGCGGCGGATGTGATGTGGGCATTTTCAAATCCCGAAATTGATGCGATTATGTCCATTCGCGGCGGCTATGGTACCACCCGTTTGCTGGGTAAAATCGATTATTCCATCATTGCACAAAACAAAAAACCTTTCTTTGGGTTCAGCGATGTAACCGCTTTGCAATTGGCCATGTTCAAAAAAACAGGGCTTGTCAGTTTTACAGGGCTTCAGGCAAGCTTTTTGCAACAACCGATACCGACGGCTTTATTTGAAACTTTTGGCGCCTGTTTGAACCGTGAACCGATAATTTTTGAAAACTTAACACCACTGACAAAAGGCAGCGCCCAAGGGATACTTATCAGCGGGTCGTTGACCATGTTGACAAGCTTAATCGGAACGCCTTATATGCCCGACATGGATGGTGGGATTTTGGTTATTGAAGAAGTCGGCGAACAACCCTACCGCGTGGACAGAATGATTGAACAATTGGATTTAAGCGGCGCGCTTGCCCATTTAAACGGCGTTGTTTTGGGCGGGTTTTATAAATGCGTTTCAAAGGATAAAACGGACGGTACCATTGACGACGTCATAACCGAACGTTTTGGGAATTTAAACATTCCCGTTTTAATGGATTTCCATTATGCCCATGGGAACGGCGAAATTGTTTTTCCGATCGGCGCATGTGCCGTTATCGATGCACAAGGCGGAGTTTTACAAATCAATGAATACTAATCAACCAACCGAATTATTGGCACCCGCGGGCGATATTGAAGCGGGCTATGCGGCTCTTTATTATGGGGCAGATGCCGTTCATTTGGGGCTGCCCAAATTTTCGGCGCGCGCCGATGCAACGAATTTTACGCCTGACGAATTGGACGCGTTTATTGCCTATGCCCATTCATTGAATCGCAAAGTATATGTTGCGTTAAATACGCTTGTCCAAGAATCCGAATTGCAAGGCGTTATGGACGCGTTGCAAGTGTGCGCGCAAATGAAAGTCGACGCGGTCATCGTTCAAGATTTGGGCGTTGCACGCATTATTCGCCATTCTTTCCCCGAATTGCAATTGCACGCCAGCACGCAAATGGCCATTCATAATTTAGAAGGGGCTTTGGCACTTAAAAAATTGGGTTTTTCGCGCGTCGTTTTGGCACGGGAATTGCCTTTAAGCGAAATACAAAAAATCCAGCGCGATTGCACTTTGGAAGTTGAAGTTTTCATTCACGGCGCGCTTTGTTATTCATACAGCGGCTTATGCGCTTTTTCATCCTTTGAAACAGCGCGTTCGGCCAACCGGGGTAAATGCATTTATTCGTGCCGTGGCAATTTTAAGGTTTTATCGCAAGAATTGGACGGCATTTCAAAAGCAAACAATATCTGCGAACCGGACAACGTTTCAAAAGGCGAATCCGGTGCCGATGACACAAATGATTTTGACAATTTATTAAACGCACAAAAACCGTCTCATCTGTTTTCAATGAAAGATTTGGCACTTGAAAAAGACATATTGAAACTAAAGGGGTTATCGCTGAAAATCGAAGGGCGCAAAAAAAATGCACTCTATGTTGCCGCCGTAACCCATTATTATCGCCAAATTTTGGATACGGGGCGCGCGGATATCGGCTTGGCCGACAACATCAAACAAATTTTCGCAAGGCCTTGGACAAAATTGCATTTTGACGGCAAGAACAAAAACGTCATTGACCCCGAATTTGTCGGGCATCGCGGGATTCAAATCGGCACCGTTGACAAAGTTGTCGGGCGCACGTTAACCTTTACGCCGACGCACAATATCGCACGGTTTGACGGCATTCAAATGNNAATTGATGTGCCGCCGCTTGAAAAACCTTATGGCTTTTCGCTTGAAAACCTTGTCCAAAGTGGTAAAAAAACATTTGAAGCCAAGGCGCACAAACCCGTTCAAATCGCCCTGCCCGAACATCATCCGTTTATTGCAAAAGGGGCACCGGTTTATTTGGCCTCTTCCACGAAAGTCAAATCATCCTATCCGTNNGCCCGGGGCTTATAAAAACCGTCTGCCGATTGACGTCAGCGTTTACGTCACGCGTGATAAAGTGTTAGCTTGTGTCCAAAGCCAAATGGTCGACATCGCGGGTACTTTTGAGCCGGCCAAAGACATCGAAAAAATGAACGCCGGCATTTTCAAAGCATTTGAAAAAACGGGCGACACGCCGTTTGAGTTGAAAGAATTGCATATTGAAAATCCGGATAAATTATTCGTGCCGGTATCGGTATTAAACGAATTGCGCCGCCTGTTGTATGCCGAATTGGAACCCGAAAAAATTAAACGCGACTTGCCGCCCGTCAATTTTAAAACACCCCAACAACCGGGGCAAATACAAGATTCGACAATCGTGCCGAACATGTCCCCGAAAACGCCCAAATGGCTCATAAAAACAGATGACATTCAAAATGTGTCGCAAATTGACTTGGCGAGCTGTGATGAAATTTCGGTTTTGATAAATCCCGCTTTTGACATTAAAACACTGGCCGCTTTGCCAAAAGAAAAAGTGCGTATATCCCTGCCACCCGTCATCCGTCAAACGCAAGCCATGCAACGGGTAATTGATGCTTTATCGGCGCAAGGCTTTAACAAATTTGAAATTGCCAATTTAAGCGGTTTAATGATGGTGCCGCAAAATGCAGACATTTCATTTGATTCGTTTATTCCGGTGTTAAATACGCAAAGTTTGGCAAGCTGTTTTGAATTGGGCGCCGCGCGCGTTACCTTATCGCCCGAAGATACGTTGGACAATTTGAAAAAATTAACAACGCTGGGTGAAAATGTTGCCGTCTGTTTGTACCAAGACCCCGCGTTGTTTATTTCGGCAAATTGTGTGCGCCAAAACGATTGCCGTGCCTGCAACCGTAAAACGTTACATGCGCAAATTTCAAACGGCAAAAATAAATACGAATTGATTTCCAAAAATTGCGAAACGGTTGTCGTGCCGCAAACGCCGCTATGTTGGAGCGACGAAGCCACAACCATAAACGCCGCCGCTTACCGCGTTGATTTTTGCTATAAAAAATACACGCCGACAGAGGCGCGTCAAATATTTGAAACGGTGCGCGCGGGTAAAAAGGTTAAAAACACCTCGTCGTTTAACTTGAAAAAACAATTTGCATAATTTCAAAAAAAAGAGTAAATAACTCCTTGTAAATATTATAGTCAAAGGAGATAAAAATGTCTAAAGAAACCCCAAAAAAGAAAAGCTGGGCAAAGCGCATATTCAAATTTTTTGCCTGGCTCATCATCATTTTGGCAATTTTGATTATT
>DLOI01000094.1:19555-20805 GCA_002477185.1 Alphaproteobacteria bacterium UBA7488
CGATATTTTGTTGCAACAACATCAACCGCCGTGCCGCCCATTACGGGAACAACAATTGATGTGGACGATATTGATTTATCCCTTTTAAGCGGCCATATTTCAATTAAAGGATTTAAAATCGGCAATCCTGACGGATTTACGGCACCGTCTGTTTTCGAGCTCGGTTCAATTGTCGTTGAATTTGAACCCAAATCCATTTTAAGCGACAAAATCATTATTAAAAAAGTGGCTATCGATAATACTTCCGCCGCCGCCGAAATTAACAAGCGCGGCGAAGTCAATGTTATGTTGTTGCAACAAAATATCGAAAACTATTTAAATAAAGCGCCCACTACCCCGGCCCCTCAAAAAGAGGTAAATAAAACGCCTGCTAAAGACAGCGGTAGCGGCAAAAAAGTCATTATCAAGGATTTAACGATTAATGATTCCAAATTGCAGTTGGGCGTAATCGGCCAAGTGATGACACTTAATTTGCCGAACATCCATAAAACGGGTATCGGCGAAGAAAAAGGCAAATCAAAAACGCTCCCCGAAACGATTGCAACCATTTTGTCTTATTTCTCGGAAGCTTCCATCAAAGGAATTGCAAATTCCGGCAACCAAATGTTTATGCAAAGCTTGGAAAATACAAAAGCTATGTTAAAACAAGGCCGTGAAGCTTTAAACGAACAATTGGGCAATGTTAAAGACAGCGCTGAAAAAATCAGCAGCGGCGTTAAAGATTCCGTTAAAAATGTTGGCGATTCCGTCAAAGGTGTCGGCAAAAATCTTGGCAGTATGTTTAAGAAATAAAACTAAGGAGCAGCTATTTAAAGTTGCTCCGTTTTTTATCCATCATTTAACAAAAGCGCCCTTATCATAAAGAGCGCTTTTCATATATTTTTACTTCTTTATCTCTTCAACATCCTCCACTGATAAACACAATTTCTTCCCATAATACCTTAGCAATTTCAAACTACACCACATATGTATTATATTCAGTTTCCCACTCTACATCTTATCCAACGTTTTTATCCCAAACCCAGTTTCTTTCGATACGCGCTCTAACGTTAATCTCTTATTCATTCGACTTTGAAAGAGAAGTAATCCCAACTCCTGTCGCAGCGTCCTGACCGCATGCCTGTAATGTGTACTTTGTTTTATCATCTTTTTCTTAGCTCCTTTTATTTTTATAGGGCAAGTCTTATCAACTTGCCGATTTTAAAAAAATCCACCTCTCTTGCGAAAAGTGGGCGGAGCTGAAAAACTGT
>DLOI01000094.1:20956-22093 GCA_002477185.1 Alphaproteobacteria bacterium UBA7488
AGTTTTTCAGACTCTGCCGACACCCGCAGGCACATTTAACATTTACAATGTTATGTAAAGTTTTTTGTGCGTTCAGTTTAAATATTAAAGCAATAATAAAGACGGCCATTTACAGGCCGCCTTTTGCGACAATAAAATATATTGAACGTTAACTTGCCAAACTTTCCAACACAACCGTTCCCTTTTTCTGACGCGCAAGCGTGTAGTTTTGACGCAAAGAATCGCGCACTAAATACGGTGACGGGATTTTTTTCATTAAAATGTTACCCGTTTTATCCGTTGATGTAACACGAATATCTCCAATATTGGCCCAACGGTCAATCAAAGATTGGTTAGTCGCACTATCCACAATACGGAACAATTCAATTTCATCAACTTGCTTTGAAAAAATACCGCGGATGATAATTAAGCGTTGGTTTGTCAATACATACGCATTAAAGGTGCGGATAAAATAAAGGACAATTAGAGAAATGCCCAAAGTAAGAACAGCAAACACCCATTGAGCCGGATTATATTTTGCATCGGCAATCGAACCGGTAACATCCCACAAATATTGTTCGTCGGGATTAATGACTTCCCGAATAATTTCCATATTGGCACGGCTTCCCATAAACAACACTCCTTATTATAATATATATTAGAAATCCTGTTTTAAGATTAACTAAAAAAAATGCAAAAAACAAGTTTTATTTAAAGCGGGCAAATAAAAAAAGGGGCGATTCGCAAAAAAATAAAACAATTTAAAAAGGCTTTAAATAAAAAAAGTGTCTTTTTTTAAAAAAAGCAACATAGCCCGATATGCCTTTAACATAAATTCATATTTTTTTTGAAAAAAAATGCATAAGCGACTGGATTTTCAAAAAATTACGACCTAAGGTTATAGTGTTGAATAATTATTCATAACTTATAAAGGAGACTAAAAAATGAAAAAATATCTATTATCCTCACTCGCCGTTATCGGTATTGTCGCTATGACATCGTCTGCATCCGCCGCATTTTTGGGCGTGGGTGAAAGCGGCACATATGGTTTAGTTCAAGGTTCTTATGACTTTGGCCGCACAAGCACAGGCGATTCAGGCACCTTAGGTGTTGGTGGCGGTTACCAATTAAACGATTGGTTGCGCGCTGACGCTATTA
>DLOI01000094.1:22223-22765 GCA_002477185.1 Alphaproteobacteria bacterium UBA7488
ACAAAGTTAAAAGCGGGCACGGAGCTGGCGGAGACGGCAAATTCGACTTCGCATGGAACGCCGGTGCAGGTATTGAATATGAATTTTCAAACTGCTGGGTTGCTGACTTAGGCTACCGTTACACAGATTTGGGTGATGGCAAAGTTAAAGCCAGAGACGGTTATGTAGGCAAAACGAAACAAGGCATCAAAACAAACGATGTTAAGTTGACTCTGCGCTACATTTTCTAATTTTTATATTAGGAAACGTTTTAAACGGGCATCCGAAAGGCGCCCGTTTTTTTCTTGCTTTTTGATGCAAAATCTTGTATATTTTTTCCGATCAAACAATATATTAAACGATTTTTTTAAGCAAGGTAGGGCATGTCAGATTTATTTAACGAAACGCAAAGCAAAACAGATTATTCCGCAAAAGACATTGAAGTATTGGAAGGCTTGGAACCGGTACGCAAACGCCCCGGCATGTATATCGGCGGCATCGACGAACGCGCATACCATCATTTGGTCGCCGAAATCATTGATAACGCAATGGATGAAGCACCC
>DLOI01000094.1:22798-23824 GCA_002477185.1 Alphaproteobacteria bacterium UBA7488
CGGTCAAAGACAATGGCCGCGGCATTCCCGTTGACCCGCATCCGAAATATCCCGGAAAATCAGCATTGGAAGTCATTACAACCACGTTGCATTCGGGCGGCAAGTTCGGCGGCAACGCTTATGCCGTTTCGGGCGGATTGCACGCTGTCGGGCTGTCGGCGGTCAATGCATTGTCGGCGCACATGGTAATTGAAGTAGCCAAAGATAAAAAATTATACCGCCAAGAATATCGCCAAGGCAAACCCGTCACCGCAGTTGAATTTATCGGCGCTGTCAGTAATCGGCGCGGTACCAGCGTTTCATTTATTCCGGATACCGAAATTTTCGGCGACCATGTTCGCTTTAAACCGTCTACTTTGTACCGTATGGCACGCACAAAAGCTTTCTTATTCCGCGGTGTGGAAGTGCGTTGGAACTGTGATGCCGAATTGATTACAGGCGATGATAAAACGCCGACAGAACAAATTTTAAAATTCCCAAATGGTATCGCCGATTATTTGGACTTTTTGATGAAAGACCGTTCCTCCTTAACGGCTAAACCGTTTACGGGGCGTATTGAATTCCCAAACAATGCGGGCGCGGTCGAATGGGCAATTTGTTGGCCGGATGATTTTAAGGACGGATTTGCTTATACCTATTGCAACACGGTTTATACGCCGTTGGGCGGCACACATGAAACGGGCTTGCGTGCCGGGCTTACGAAATCCATCCGCGCTTATGCGGAAATGACGGGAAATAAAAAAGCGGGCGAAATTAATTTTCCCGGCAAGCGCAATTTTTTTGTTGCCGACGCGCGTTGAGTTTCGACGGATTTGCGTTTGCGTTTGCGTTCTTCGGCGCGTTCAAAAATCCACTCCAGCAAGGCATTCGCCGATTTGACATCACGGCTGAGCCAATGGTCAAACGGGTCTTTAATGGCATTTTCAACCAAACGTGTTGCGCTGGTTGTGACCAATTTTTCTTTGGTTTGGCCTGGGAATTGCGGATCGCGGATGAAAACGGACAACATGACGCCGGCCGTATTTA
>DLOI01000003.1:0-5945 GCA_002477185.1 Alphaproteobacteria bacterium UBA7488
TTCGGCGTCATAGGGTACCTTTCTTTTTTTCAAAATATTTGAAACAATAATTGATTTTATGTTTGTTTTAATATATACTTTTTCGTAAGGAAATGCAAATGGCAATTACGGTTTTATCACCTTATCAGGTGTTTTTTATAGATGAACATGATAAGCTTTGGGCGGTTTTAAAGGATAATCGTTGCCGTTTTGTAAAATCCGTTCCCGCTTTTTCTTGTTTTTCGGCTGCGCGCGATTATATTTGCGGCGTTGAATTCGACGGCGAAGAAACAACCGTTATGGGCACGACGTTCGGGTTCGGCAACGACGGTTGTGCGCCTATGTTTAAACAATGGGGATATTTTTATTACCCGGCTCTTTTGGAAACGAAAACGCCCTTTGTCGCGGTTTTAAAGGCCGACTTGCTTAACACGGCCGGCACTGCCGATATGATTGTGTATAAAAAAGCGCGCAAAAAATATCAACCGATTTACCAATTGCGCGCCAAAGTCGTCCCGCCTGTTTGGAGCCCGAAATGCAAAAAGTTATATTACATAACGGCGGGCGGCGCATTTGCCCGCGTTGATGAACATGGCGGCGAATTGTTGGCACAAATGGCGGCATTATTTTGTTTGAATAAAGACGAAACCGAATTTGCCTATTATGAAAACGACCACATTACGATTGTGTCGATGGAAACGGGAAACACGACCAAAATTATTGCCTTTGACGTAACGGCTTTAAGCTTTAACCAAAGCGGCGATACGTTGTTTTTTGCTTCGTCCAAAGATGGTACACACAATATTTATGCTTATGACCGTAACACGCGCGAAGTCGCGTTGTTAATGCGCGCTGGTGCCAAAATTAATGCGATGAGCTATTAAAATTAAGATGCTGGCATTTGAAAACGGACATATGCGATTGATAAAAATCACGTTAAAGCAGATCTAAGTATTTCATAAAAAGCGCTTGTACTTGAAATTTATAATTTTACGGATAAAAAAATTGACAAATATTTTTTTATCAAGTATTCTTTACATTGTTTCAACTTATTATCGAGGTATTAAATGACTCTTTATGAACAATTTTGTTTTATTGATCCAATGAACGATGCCGGTTTCGAATGGGCAAAAAAGGCTGCCTTGGTTAAAGAGGGTAAAATTTCTTCTGAAATTCAAAACCAATTTTTAAAAGATTTTATGACGACCATGCTAACAGGCTCAAACAGGCATCCGGCCGAAATCATTGAAGATATTACAAATAAAATTTCTGTCGTCAAGGCATGTTGTGAACAAAAAGCCGGCCTGGGTGAACTTGCAATGGACAAGGCACAAGAAAAAGTAATTGAGCAAGTCAATAAGTGGCAAGCGTGTGAAAGCACCAATATTTATCTTATGTTGGTTGCGACATGTTTGACCCATGACGATATGGCATGTATGCCAGAACAAGAGATGGAACTGCCGTTTGGTTTAACAGCCGAAAAAGCCAAAGAAATCGGCGTGTCCTTGAACGGTTTACGTTTGAATAATGAGCTTTGCCAACCCGATTTGCGTGCGCTGGTTGAACAAAGGGCGCGACCCGAGGCTGGTATTAATGAAGAGTTCATGTTTTTGGCGGATAAATTGCAATTTTGTTTGGATTGTGCCAAGCAGGCAGGGACACCCATCGAACCGAATAAAGTATGTCAGATAGATGGTTTTTTTGTTTTCGGCGGGTCTGAAATGAGGCCATTTACCGGCGAATGGCCGGCTTCGTTGGCAGTGCATAAAACAATGGTTGATTATATTGTTAAAGAAGTTGGCCGTAAAGAAGCCGAAGAATTGTTTTGGCCAAATAAAAATGTAGAGTTTTCTTGGATGATGCAACCTGCCTTTAACCGTTATTTAAAGGAAGCATTCTCAAATAAAATTGCGACGCAAAACAGCATGCCTAAAAATCCTGACAAAGGGTATGAACGTTAAGATATAAGGACTTAAAAAAATCCTGTTGTTTAAAATAATGACTATTATTATATTGTAACGGAGTTAATAAAGGGCTGTCTTTTTACTTGACAGCCCTATGTTGTTACGTCTACATTAGGGTCATGTTTGATGTTATCTTATTATCCCTTATCCAAAGTGCCACGGAATTTCTGCCGGTCAGCTCTTCCGGACATTTGATATTGGCCGAAGCGTTCGGATTGTCCGACCAAACGTTGACGATGGATGTTGCATTGCATTTTGGCACNNTTATTGGCGGTTTTGGTGTATTTTCACAAGGACGTTTGGGCCATGTTTATCGGTTTGTTTCGAAAAGGTCCCGCACGCGATTTAACGGTCAAATTGATGATTGGCGTTTCCCCGATTATCATCGTCGGATATTTTTTGCATGACATCGTTGAAACGTTGTTTCGTTCGCCCGTATTGATTGCTTTTACCTCAATTTTTTATGGCATTTTATTGTGGTGGGTGGACAAAGTATGCCAAAAAAATCGCGATATTGCGGGGTTGTCATATAAGGGTGCTTTTATCATCGGGTGCGCTCAAATTTTAGCCCTTGTGCCGGGAACCAGCCGTTCGGGCATAACAATGACATGTGCCCGTTTTTTAAGGTTAAGCCGCACCGAATCGGCACGTTTTTCAATGCTGTTATCCATCCCGACGATAGCGCTTGGCGCCCTTTATCAAGCATACGTCAGCTATCGTGCCGAAGGGTTGAGCCAAATCATGTCGCCCGATATTTTATGGGGCGTCGGATTATCGGGTTTATTCGGGTTGTTGGCGGTGTGGTTTTTGATGAGCTGGGTTAAAAAGGCCTCTTTTGCCATATTTGCCGTTTACCGCGTGGTCTTGGGGATTTTCCTGCTGATTTGGTTTTTGTAGTTTGTGTTTTTTATGCTGCGCCATTTGACGGGTTGTCCATGAAATAAGTTAACACATGTACGCGCAAGGCGCTTGATAAATTTGTTGTACGCGTATCGTCGATTTCGGTCACGATGGACGCAATTGAACGGTTTTGTTGGTCGGCCATGATTTTAAGCGCTGCCCAAAATTCATTTTCCAGCGTGATGCTGGTACGATGCGAATGAATGACGATAGAATGTTTGCCCATGATTTTTTTATCGTTTCGCGGACGAATTTGCAAGTCGCCCGCCTGAGGTTTAAAAACGGTTTTATAAATGTCCGGTGCAATTAAGATTTGCGCCGTTCGCTTAACGAGATGACTTCTGCCTTTTGCGGTGTTTTTTCTTTGGGCAACTCGGGTTTAAAAGTGTAACCGAATCCCGCGCCCGGATCCGAAAAGTTTATTAACGCGTCATAAGGGATGACCAATGTTGCCGGAATGCCGCCAAATGCTAAAGTCACGGAAAAAGCATCCATCCCCGCATTTAAATTATCATATTGATGTTGCAAAATAATGCTCATTTCTTCAGGATATTTAACACGGATAAATTCGGGCATTTTAACATCCGCTCGATTTGTTTGAAAGGTAAAGAAAAAATGCGATTCATCGGGCACGCCGTTTTTTGACGCTTCCTCAAGCACTTCTTTGACCAAGCGTTTAAATGCTCTGTTTAAATACGGTTCATAATCTATCGGCATCGTTTTTTGTTACCTCATTCTTGTTTCTTTTCCGGAAGGCCGAGACTTTTGACGTGTCACGGGCTTACCTGTATTCATATTGTTCAAAATTCTTTCATCCGCAAGGGAAGCGGGAAGACGGCCGTCCTTATAATCAAATAACAGGCTGGATTTTTTTGCCGCTTGTTCAAAGTCGGCAATTTTTTGAATCAACAAATCGATATGTTCTTTGCCTTGCGCTTCCCGATAAATGCCCATACGTGTCGCATTTTTTTGCACATCTTTTAACGTCGTTTCAATCCCGGCGCGAATTTGCGTTTTAATCAAATAAGCCGTTTCTGCGGCTTCATTATCCGTTAACGGGCCGTTTTTTGAAATGACTAAAAATGAATAGCCGTACTCCTTCAAAGTGTACTTTGCCAATACTTTGGATAAATGTTTAACCGAACATTCTTTCGGGTTGTCGTTGATAACTTCTTTAAATGTCCAAGCGCGTCCTAACGTATCATTAACGGCCACCATAACCGGATTGTCGACCTTTCGAACAAGTCGCATCTCGGCCAAAGATATGCGTTTATTTTTGTTGTGTAACAAGATGGGCAATTCGATAATATGGCCGGCATATTTGCCCGCTTTTAAATCTTCCTTGCTTAAATCAGGCATTTGATATGTATACATAAGCATCATAATCTGACCTAAACTGTCTTGCACGTTTGATAAGGTGTTTTGAGTGCGCAATTCGCCGTTTGGTATCGGCAATTTCATATAATTTTGCATTTCTTTTGCCGCTTCTTCGAAAACCGTGTGTGTCGGAACCGTCGGAAGGTCTTTTGAAATGATTTGATAGGAAATTTCTGCCTCGTTCATTTTCGCCGAGGATAGCGGTTTCCCTTGATTTTTGGGTGCGTGGGCAGGTGTCATGTTTTGGGTTAATAGGGAATCCAATGCCATCGTATGGGCAATGGAAATAGCTTGGTTGGCATTGAAGATTCTTTTATTTTCAAGCGCTTCGGCAATGGCAGTTACTTGCTTAATCAAAGCATCCAATTCTTGGGGCGCTTGCCTATACAGCGGCAATTTTTTAATCTTTTGCGGCAAAGAGGTAAATTCATTTTTTAAAACAACGGCAAAAGTTTCATTGATAGCGTTTTGCACTTGTATTTGTTCTTCTTTTGACAAAGGCGTCATATATGCCACACTGAAAAAATCATGGGCGCGTTTGCCGACACTGTAATGCGATAAAGGGGAAAACCAAAATTGGCAATAGGCAGTTGTACCGTTTAACTTAAGGATTTGCTCTTTAGTTAATATACGCCCCAAAATGTCATTCATTTTGCTTTCGGCATCGTTTTCATTTAGGTCTATTTTGCCTTTGTCTTCTGTCGAAATCGGTTTTTTATATAGAGCGGGCGTTTCAATAAAGCTGCCCGTCAAATTATATTGATACGGATTGTTTTTGGTATCGGGTTTGGTAAAAGTGACAAGATGATGAATTTTCGCATTGATATTTTGATAAAGCAAATCAACGGCTTTATCGGTTTCACTGGTACTATTTCCCTTTGGACGTATTACATAGCGCCCGGAAATATTATCGTATTTTGAAGAAGCTTCATACTTTGGAATAAAAATATCGGGTGTGATAGAATGGGTACGCAAACGCACCGTTTTATCACGTTTGTAAACCATGGCGGTAAAACCGTCACCGGGGACATAAACCATACGCGCGTTTGAAAAAATCTTATTTAATTGCAAACGGGATTTCAACGCAGGCATCATATTTTTATAATCGTCCGTATCTTTAAAAAAGTTCCACGCTTCTAACTGTTCAGCCGTCAAACCCTTTTCTTGGCTTTTAATCATCAACTCAATTTTTTGAGGGTCTGAAATTTCAGGATTCTGAGCGTTTGCTTCATTGGAAAATAACAGCGATGCTGCGGCGGCGGTAGGAAGAAGAATTCTTTTAAAGTTCATGGTCCGGCCCCTTTATAAAAATATAAAAAAAAGTGAAGGTTCTGCTGTTGCTGGGAGAACCTTCAAACCCCCACCTAGCCGCTCATATTGGCTAGGAATTGATCGTTGCTAAGACGCCATTAAGCGGCTTTTGCAACTGGAGCAAAATTATCATTTGCATTTGTATTTTTCAGCCCGATAACGGTGGTACTATGCCGGATACAAGAATAAGTCTTTATTATGCGTGTCGATCCTGTTTCACCCCCATAAATGTATTTTAAAGGCTTATTAACGGCGGTTTTTGCTTCCTTGTGTAGGGTTTCTACACGGCGGTTGCAAAAGCCTTGTTTCTAAACCATTAAAATACATTTAGACAATGTATCAATGGTTTAATCATTTCTTATCCGTTATAAGGGCTCTTATACGTAAAAGCCTATTAACGGCGGTTTTTGCTTC
>DLOI01000003.1:5958-6597 GCA_002477185.1 Alphaproteobacteria bacterium UBA7488
TAAACCATTAAAATACATTTAGCCAATGTATCAATGGTTTGTTTTCACTCCCTTATGTAGTCCTGCTACATGACGGGTGTGAAAGGTTCCCATTTTAAGCCGTAGATAGCTGTAACGGCTTCAAGGCCTGTTAACGACATCTTTTCCTTTATTATGTACTGTTTTGTACAAGGCAAGTTTGCCGCGCTTAGTTAATTAACCTTTTATTTTGGTGGAGGTGTCGGGTACCGCCCCCGAGTCCACAACATCTATTTCACTTTTCGTTTAGTATCATAGCCGATTTAAAACCGGCATTTTTAAAATACCATATTTTTTTATTAAAATCAAGAGGTTTTATTTTCCGATTTTTTTGCGCAAGCACCGAAATCGTATAACGGTACAATTGATAAAAATTCATTTTTTATTAAGAGCTTTAGTCTAATGCGGTTCTTGGTGACGCATACGGATATCCACACTCAATTGATGCTCGGTATTTGCCAAGATGTTTTTTTATCCACGTTTCATTGTTCTGTTAAAGCAAATTATTGTTTTTACCCGACAAAAAAAGGAAGAGAAAAATCTCTTCCTTTTACACCTTAAAATTTCAACGTCAAAGAATTTCATCACATGTCGTTGTAGTTTCAGGCGGCGTTGTGGTTT
>DLOI01000003.1:6638-7336 GCA_002477185.1 Alphaproteobacteria bacterium UBA7488
AGGCATTTGCCCCCGCGCCGCGAGCCACACCATCTAAGCAGCAGAAATAGCGAGCTTCGACGGCTTTCCATTCGCCACCTTGTTCTTCACAACAAACCGGACCATCCGTATCAACGTTACATGTCGTTGTTTCAGGCGGCGTTGTGGTTTCCGGAGGTGTTGTTGTATCACATCCGCAACAACACATTTGAGTTGCTGCTTCATAGACACAATAACCGGGTTCGTACCCGTGCTCTATGCCATAGCTTTCACAACATGCCTGTGAACCATGTCCAAACGGATCACATGTCGTTGTAGTTTCCGGAGGAGTGGTTGTATCCGGCGGCGTTGTTGTCTCACGGCATTCCGGACGGTCAAATTGACCTTGATCCCCGTCACGGCAACACCATCCTCCTTCGCCGGGAATTTCAATCCAACGGCCTTGGAAGTTTGGTGATTCACAACATTCTTTGCTTTGGAAAGCATCATTACAGAAAGTTGATGTTTCTTCCGGTGTCGTTGTATCGGGCATCGTGGTTGTCGTATCGGGCGGCGTAGTTGTTNNGTGATCAGGGGTTGTGGTTGTATCCGTCCACGGGTAAGTCGTCGTGGTCGTTGTATCCGTCCATGGATACGTTGTCGTGGTATCTGTGGCAGTAGTTGTCGTATCCGTCCACGGGTAGGTAGTTGTGGTGGTTGTTGTATCAGTTACAGGATAA
>DLOI01000002.1:0-7168 GCA_002477185.1 Alphaproteobacteria bacterium UBA7488
GCTCTACCATTGAGCTACACCCGCTTAACTTAGCGTCATCCCTTAAGTGGCTATCAAGCTGAAAACTTCCGCTTGGAAAGCTGCCGCTCTGCCACCTAAGCTAAATCGGCTTATCCTTTAAAAAAAGTCGCTGGCGTTCTGATTACTTTGCCGTAATTGTTCAAATAAAGCAGAGCGCGGGCGACACTTTTAAAGTGGTGGAAAGGGAAGGATTCGAACCTTCGTACTCCTAAGAGGGCAGATTTACAGTCTGCTGCCATTAACCACTCGGCCACCTTTCCATTTCTTGATGCCTTGTGCCTTAAGGGTTCTTAAAGCATACATAAGACAGGAAGGGATTATGCCCGCTTTCCGATAAAATGTCAAGCACTTTTTTTTATACTCTTAAAAATTTGTCTTAACCGTTGATTTGCAATACCTAAACAGACATAAATACCGGGCAAAATCCCTTTATTGAAGCCAAAATTTGAAGTAAAAGTCATATTGATACCCTAGTTCTGCTTTGCGGCGCCCCAATAGGTATGCCTGCATTAAGCGAGCCTCGCACTGCTTTTCAACCTGAAGCGCGCTGTGTACGTATTTTACTTTAAATGAACATTTATAATCCGGCATCGGGCGTTGTTTTAATTTGCGCCGAAGAGTTAATCTTTAAGATTTGCCCCATGATTATTTTTTATTGCCATTTTGACTGCAGTTTTCAAACCAACGCACTATTGCTTTTTTACCGGTCCCATGCTATAGTGCTTTTTATTAATGAAAGTTACGATAGAGGAAAATCTTAAAATGGCTGACATGCATTTAACCAAGGCACCTGATAATAAACTTGTAATTTTGGATTGTGACGGCGTTTTATATCCGACAAGCCAGTTGACACTGCAAGAAATAATGGATGCTTTCGAAAAAACGCGCCACCAATTGGGCATATCCGAACAAGAATGCCAAGAAGGCAGCGCCAAAGCCAAAAACGCACAACATCTCGGCATTTTCAACCGTATCTTGCACATCTGCCGCCATGTGGGTTTGCCCGAAGATATTTTTTTCAAACGGTGCGTAGAAAATATTGATTATTCGCGCATTACACCCGCGCCCGAATTATTGGCAAACATTCGCAGGTTGGCCGACGAATTCCCTGTTTGCGTTTTGACCAACAACCACGCTTTTCATTTAGCCCGCGTTTTGGATGCACGTTTCGGCGCTTATGAAAAAAACTTTATTATACCCAATTTCGAAAAACGCAAACATATGAGATACGGCAACAACCCGATTCCATGTTATGACATAACCTCAACTGCGAACGATAACGGATGGTACCAACCGAAACAATCCAAAAAAGGCTTGATGCGCTTTTTAAAAGCGCGCGGTGTCCAACCGCAAAATGCTGTTTTATTGGACGATACGCCCTACTTGATTGAATTGGCACAAACAAAGGGATTACGTGCCAAATTGGTCAGCGCCGACCACCCGCTTGAGCGACGTTTAATTGAAGTTCGCGCCGAATTAACAAAGGAAAAAATCCATGGCTAAACAACGATTTAAAAATGAAACCAAAGGCAAATCCAAAGATGTTTGGCTGTATGGCATACACCCGGTCACATTGGCGCTTAAAAACAAAAACCGCGCTATTAAAGAGTTGTGGCTGACGAACAGTGCTGCCGGTGAATTTGAAATTCCCAAAGACATCCCCTTTCGCATTGTTGACCGCAGCCAAATCGAATCCGTTGTCGGCAAAGAGGCCGTTCACCAAGGGGTCGCACTTAAAACGGCGCCGCTTAAACCTTACAGTATTGATGATTTATTGGCTGACACCGAAAATGACGACAAAGCGTTGGTTGTTATTTTAGACCAAGTAACCGATCCGCACAACATCGGCGCAATTATGCGCTCAAGCGTCGCATTTAAGGCCAAAGCCGTCATCATTCCCGATGCCGGCGCTCCCGAAGAAACGGGCACTTTGGCTAAATCCGCCAGCGGTGCATTGGAATTAATACCGCTCATTAAAGTGTCAAACCTTGCCCGATCAATGGAAGCATTGAAAAAAGAAGGCTTTTGGTGCGTTGGGATGGACGGTTATGCAAAAGAATCCCTAAACGCACACAAACTGCCGCAAAAATGCGTTATTGTGATGGGGTCAGAGGGCGACGGGCTGAGACGTTTGACAGCCGAAAATTGCGATTACATGGTTAAATTGCCGATGAATGAAGCCATTGAAAGCCTAAACGTGTCCAATGCTTGCGCGATTGCTTTATACGAATATTATCGTACGCATAACGTTTAGTATATGACACGCCGCAATCCAAATCATAAAACTTTGTATGCAAAAATCTGGGTGGCTATATCTGTATCCTCCCAAAAACTCATTTTAACCCGATGATATATTTGAACCATATACCGTGGATGGCTAAATTGACGATAAATTTTTCAGGCGCCGATGTTCAATAAAAAGAGAGGGCATAATGCACCAAAACATTTTCGAAAATTTAATCCCCTTTTGACATAAAAATATAAAAATTAATGGCTTTTTTGAATTCTAACTTAGGTTATTTTATACTCAAAAATACCCCCCCCCNNCCCCGTAACAACTTGAATCAAATATAAAATATTGAATAAACTGAAATATTTTAATTTTTCACTTGTCAAAAATTGAATTTAGACATATACTTATGGGGAGTTATACTATCGTATATACCGGGAGACTTCATGGCATTTGATAAAATTTTAACAAAATTAGAAAACCAATCCGGCAGAACGATGACCGAAATTTTGGGAGTCATCGCCATTATCGGCGTCTTGTCATTGACGGGTCTTCTGGGTTTTAATTACGCAATGGAAGTTGTCCGCGAAAACGAAACGCTCAATCGCGCTTCCAAAATCATCGCCGGTGCACGGACAAGCTATATTTTGCAAAATCATGGCGATGCCACTAAATATTACCAACCGGACGAAACATTGCCCTCGGGTGCCCAAATCGGGGACAGGCGTGATAAATTTGAACCCCAACCAATTAACATGCATGACGTAATCAGCAATATCGGCAATGATTTTTCATCGGATAATACATACATCATCGCCCCGCTGAAAGGCCCTATTAAAGACGGCAACGAACAAAACGTGCGTATTTACGTGCGCGTTGAAACGCCGCAAGCTTTTACCGTGCGCTTTGACAACCTGACGAAACAAGCCTGCATAAAAATTGTTATGGCACAAAATCTAGGTTATTGGTGGGCTTATGAAAGTGCTGACGGCACTACTCATTGGTTAGATCCGACAACGGTTATGAATGAAGCGAATGCCGAAGCTTTGTGCAACCGTGTTATCGGAATTGAACCGGCAAAAACGGCGTTTGCGCGGCAATTGTTCTTAAATAACCCGTTTGTCAAACAAGCACTGGCGCAATCGTCGCCACAAGCTGGCACCTTGGTTTTGTGGTTTGGCCCTTACACGTCAATGGATGGTGAGGAGGGTGAATATCCGCTGTGCGCCGGCGGCGGATGTTGTTGCGAATTGGATGAGGACGGCAGCTTGTACCCCGTCGGCAAAGCGGGATGCAAAAAACCGCCTTACGGCAGCTGTGTGTCATGCACTTATGAAAATTCGGACGGCAAATGCGTACAAAAAGACGGCGTAACTTGCCCCACGGACGATGTATGCCATGTATCCAAATGCACCAGCACCCAATTCGAATGCGGCGATACGTGTTGTGCCAAAGGACAAACGTGTAATGAGGGCAAATGCGAAGGCAAACCCGATGCGGGCATTTGTTTAGAAGGACAAACCCAATGCGGCGACAATTGTTGCAACGAAGGGGAAATTTGCAATGCCGACGGCCTGTGCGAAACTGATTTATGTCCCAAATCCGAAGGAAAATATTGGTGTATCCAAGATGAAGTTTGTTGCGAAGCAAACGAAAAATGTCAAGATGGCACTTGCGTTAAAGCTTGCCCGCAAGGCGAATCGTCGTGCGGGGAAGATTGTTGTCCGGAAGGGTATGAATGTAAGGAATCTTGCGGGGAATTTTACTGCGTTCCGAAATGCGGGGCCGGAGAAACACTCTATTGCAGCCATGACACAAATTTCGTCGGCGACGGCATGTCTCAAAGCACAACGTCAGACGGCAATTATAAATGTGAAATTTACCATTCTTGCTGTGACGTATGGGCTTGCACGAAAGCACCTCTTATTTTGCAAGATCCGAACAATCCGCCCAGAGCGCGCGAAGTGCCTGTTGATAAAAAAGGAAAATACCCGTATTGCGCGTTGGTATTAAACAATAAGTGTGCCTTAATGACTTATTGCGATGAAGAACCGATGACACTTGATAACGGTTTGCAAGTTTGCCCGACATGTTTTGAAAATGATTGGTCACTTAAAGATTTTGACCCGATGAAACAAATTTGTATCGGCAATAAACTGTATGAAATTGACACATTAACGGACGGTGAAGACACGCTGATGATGTTCAGATGCGACGGATGCCGCGTGCCGACCGAATGCCCGCCTGGGCCTCCGATTCCACCATGCGGCGATATGTGTCCCGAAGGTCAAACAATGTCCCGTAGTGGATGTTGCGCGGGCACTGCGTGGGGTTCTTGCGGACATTGCAGCGGTTGGCCGACAATAACCGATGCTTGCGGACGGACATATCCTGTTGCGGATGTTTGTTGCCCCGGACAAACAAGCGCCCCTCCGGGATGTACCGGGCTGGGCAACGGGCAATGCTATGCCAATTACCCGATTAATAACAGGACACAATGTTGTGCCTATGCTTGTGCGGCTGAAGATGGCGGTGAAACATGTTGTGATCCGATAAATGCCGCCAATGGCATTTGTTGTGACAACCCCGAACCGACAACTCAAACATGTTGCGATTTTAAAGGACGCACATGGTGTGTTCCCTTAAACGGCAAAGAAAGCGGCCAATGTTGCAAGGATAACGAAGAATGCGTTGATGGTGAATGTACGTCGACGGACGATCAAAAATGTGAAGACGCCGGCGGTGTACCGGGATACGATTCTGTCCCCGAAAGTTCACAGGTCAAAGATAAAGACGGCAACCCAATTAAAGGATGTTGTATGGAAGGAATGGCATGCCCCGGTGAGTGTTGTAATAAAGAAAGGGGCCAACATTGTGCTTAAATAAAGGAAAGAAAGGATGAAATTATGAAACAAGTTAAAATTCAACCAACAATGGCAGATAAATTAAAACGCTATACAATCATGCCCTTATTGGCGATGAATGTTTTAATGGGCGGCTTATCATCCAATGCACATGCTGATCCGTTGGAGGCCAAACAAATGGATGCGGCAACTCTTTCAAAGACTTTATTAGGCACACGAATTACCGAATCGGTTTCCGAAGACAAAAAAGTTGAAGCTTTAAAAGTTTTTAAAGCAGACGCAAAAAAACAAAAATTGCCGAAAGAAATTACAAATCTTGTCACGAAAGATACTATCTTGGATCACGCAGGACGCAATAACACAATTATGTATATGGACAAGGGTACCGTCATTTATATGGCAGTGGCAGTACTCGGCGAACGTTGCGGCGAATATTCCGGGTTGGTCATCCGCTTATACGATATTCAACCCGAACATATTGCGGAACCATTGCCGCCAATCTCAAAAGGTATTAATACAAAAACCAAAAAGCCATATTTTTCTATGCCGAAAAAATTATACGGCCAATTGTCCGCCGAAGACAAAACTTTTTTTAAGACATTATATAAAGTCATGAACACGAATTTCGGCACAATGATGCCGATGTATTCTTTGGATCAAAAGAAAATAAACAAAAACGAATATGCGGGCAAATTGGGGGATCTGGCTGCTCTTTTTCGTGGTGAAATACCATCGCTTGAAGAAGGCATGGACGAAACCGAAATTAAATTGCGCCGCCGGTTTGGTTTTATCCTCAACGGTACTATTGAAATGATGAAAGCCGGCGGGAAACTTAGCCATCCGGTAGGCAATTGTACCGGTTGGACTTACCATGCTATTGATTTGGGAGATGACAATATAGATTTCCCTGTTTTTAATGGGATATACAATGCACAAGGTTCTTTACCAGTATATCGTCAACATATATTCAATGCAAAAGTAACCATGATACGAGAACTACATGAAAATTTCCATTCTTTGATGCAAGAAAACGGCGTTGAACCGGGTACGGATATTAAACAAGCCGGCTTAACCCCCAAACAACAAATTTTGGCCGCTTGGGGCAATACGTTTGATAATTATGTTATTGATTTGTTTTATAAAATAAAAAAATATGATAAAATAAGAACACTCGATACACTACTTAATAAAGAAAATATTGTGCCGCCCAAAGAAATTAAAGAAGTTCCCGATGCCAATAAACCCGGAGCAGCAATGGCAAATGTAAAAAATATCTATTTGACGAGGTTATCATGCGATTACACAAAATAAAAATATTTTTTTGTAGTACGTTTATTCTTGGATTGATACTTTGTTTTTTACCAACGCCTACGCTTGGACAAGAAGCAGAAGACAAAAATAAAAGATGTTGTCCGCTTAAATTTAAATCGTTTCGTGTCGGCAATATTTTAATTTGTTGCAACGGTCCCAATGATGAAAACGGTTTCAGAGAGAAATGTTGTACAGCACGTGATGAAAATGGTCAACCACGGGGTAGAGTTCATACGAAAAGTGACGGCAGCAAGTATTGCTGTAAGAATAAAAATCCACAAAAATCATGATGCGACACGGTATTTTTTAAATGAAGATTTTAACTATCGCAACAGGAAAGCAAAAATATTAGGAATTTAAAGGGATACATTTGGCAAAAAGAATTTTGTTCGATGTCATAAAATAAAGGAGACGAGATGAAAGAAGGAAAAATTTTCAATTGCTGTATGGCAACGACTGTTGCGTTGGCCGTTAACTTTGCCCCAACATTCGCCTTTGGCGCGTGTAAATATAGCCATCCTGACAATTATGTCGTTCTTCGCGGTTGCGGTTACCGTTCCGACATGAGTGGCCCTTGTACAGCTTACAAAGGTACTTTAACAGCATGTTCAAGTTTTGACCTCAACGGCCAAACGCCATATCGTTGTAACAATACCTGTCCATCCGACAAAGACACAAACGAATGTTGTTGTATATATTATGGTGCCACATGGTCGGGTGGCAGATGCTTGGAAATGAGTAC
>DLOI01000002.1:7245-8641 GCA_002477185.1 Alphaproteobacteria bacterium UBA7488
ATCCTGTAACTGATACAACAACAACCCAAACGCCTACGACCACGACAGAATCGACAACCACCGAAACAAAGACTACCGAAACGATGACGATGACACCGACAATGACTCAAACGCCATTGACTACAACGCCAGAACGTTCAACTGAGTTAATGACGTTTAGCTATTCAACCGACAATGTCGGTGGCGGGATNNGATAACGACGCCGGAAACGACCTCGCCTGTCACAACTTCGCCGGCAACAACCACACCCATAGAAACGATAACGACATGTGGTTCTGGAATGGAAAGTTCCAGTTATCAATGTTGTGAAGCTTATTGCCGCTCAATGGGTGGTGGCGGCATGAATTATGATGGTTCATGTTGTTGGTGTGCAAATATGTCGGCGCCAAGTTGCGCCACGACAACGCCGGTGTCAACAACACCGCCGGAAACGACACCGTCTTTGGAAACCACAACGACGTGTGAAGAACTTTTGCCGGAGAAATAATGGAAACTTAAGGGAGACATAAACTCAAAGGACAAAACCAGCCGAGAATAAAAAAAAGCTTGTAAATATAAACAAATGATGATAAACTTGCTTTAAGTATAGGTACTTAAGGGGAGTTTTCGTCCATGGATATACGTCATTTTTACACTAAAATCAAAAACCAATCCGGGCGTACAATGACCGAAATCATTGGGGTTATTGCCATTATCGGTGTCTTATCGTTGACGGGTCTGCTGGGTTTCAATTATGCGATGGAAAATGTTCGCGAAAATGAAACATTGAACCGAGCTTCCAAAATCATCGCCGGTGCACGGACAAGTTATATTTTGCAAAATCTCGGCGACGCCACCAAATATTACCAACCGGGCGATACATTGCCCTCGGGTGCTCAAGTCGGCGATTTGCGCGACGAATACCAATCCCAACCGATTAATATGCAAGACGTTATCAGCAATATCGGCAACGATTTTTCCGCTGACGGCCATTATATTTTGGCGCCGCTTAAGGGCCCTATCAAAGACGGTACCGAACAAAACGTTAAAATTTATGTGCGCGTTGAAACGCCTGAAGCTTTTACCGTGCGCTTTGATAACCTGACGAAACAAGCTTGTGTAAAAATTGTCATGGCTCAAAATTTGGGCTACTCTTGGGCTTATGAAAATGAAGACGTCCGTATCACAACAACATCCGTTGCCNNGCCAATGCCGAAGCTTTGTGCGACCGAGTCATTGGCGCAATGCCCAATAACAAAAGCTCGTCCGCCTATGACCTCTTTTTAAACAACCCATTCATTAAACAAGCCGTCGCCCAAACATCCAATACAACCGGCACGTTGGTTTTATGGTTCGGCCCGCATGGTTCAATGGCAGATGTACACCCAAGTTGTTCCGGCAACGGATGTTGTTGTGT
>DLOI01000097.1:0-2122 GCA_002477185.1 Alphaproteobacteria bacterium UBA7488
TTGTTGCCGCCCGTTTTTGAAGCGCTTTAAGCTTTTTATCGTTCAACATCGGCATATATTTGTCCAAACCGTTTGACAAATCTTGTTCATAATCGAATTGCATCAACATGCTGACGGCAAGACAACGAACCTGTGCAGAGGGGTCTTTTTGTGCCACCCAGGAAATAGTCTTTTTAAAATAAGCGGGTTGTTTAAGCATCGCCATACGCCCCAATGTAAATTCACGTACAATCGGGGACGGATGTTTAATCAATTTCAATAAATTTTTCGGGTAAGAGGCATGTTTGGAAATAGCCAAGATACGAATAAAATAAATGGCCTGGTCGGGGTCGACGGATTTCAATCCGTTTAAGATATAATGATATAATTTCGGCAACGCAATCATTAACGGACCGCCGCGCCACTGCCGCCGTTTAAACGAATCAAGCAAAATATTCGAATACAAATCAACGGCCAAATGGATGAGCAAAAATAACCCAGCGCTGATGGATAATAACAACATCCCTTGGGCAAAAGGCGTTTCAAAATAATATAAAATGATGGCGCCAAAGGCAAACCCGAGCGGTTCGGCCACCAAAAACCTTTTTTTCTTAATGCGCGATTTTGCACCGATAGCAATCGGACGCGGCAATAACGATAAAAATGCATTAATATAAAAATATGATGCTAATGAAAACAACAAAGCGCCGGCAAAAATGACTTCCCACCAAGTACAAAAAACGCCGACAGCCGTNNGCCGTCATGACTAACGAAGAAGCCAACACCAACATGCCTAAAACCGTTGTATATAAGTATTTTGTTTGGTACAATAAAATGACCAACAAAATGCCGAGCATTCCGAAAACACCCCACCATATGCCCAATAAATACGGCACATTTTTATCAATCAACGAACTTAAAAAAGTATAATCCGTTGCGCTTTTGGCACACATATAGGCAAAGGACAATCCGAAAATATAATAAACCAATTTTTGTCCGGGAGCATCTTGGGCGCCGCCTTGCTTTTGTATAAATGTTTCGCTCGGTACCGGATTTAAGTCCACTAAAATTTTTAAAACGATTAAAAACGCCAAAAATAAAAATACCCCGACAGTTAACGAAATCAATGGTGCTTTTATAAATAAGGCACTGATGGCACCTGCGGCAAAATATCCCAACAACTGGGCAACCAAAACGGATAACAATTTAATTGAATCCAACCTGATCGGAATAAAGCGCGACACAACAGCCCAAAAGGACGCCGTCAGCAGTGCAAAAAAACCGTATTTCGTTATAAACAAAAAGCGCAATGCCCATAGCTGGTTTTCATGGGCGGCAAAAATAAGCCCGATAAAAAAAATACCGCATAAGGATAATACAGGAATACAACCATACCCTTGGCGCCGGTCGAATAACAAAGCGTAATAACCCGCCGCGGCAATAAAAACGGCCGCACACATTAAATCAAACGCCAAATATACACGGTCAAAATTCGCCAAATATGCGCCGATAACGCCGATATCTAAAAACGTTAAAAAGCAAGCCTTAACAGCCGCCCCAAACATCAATAACAACAAAGCGCCAACGCCAATAGTGTTTAAATTTTGAAGCCTTAAAAATAAAGGGCGCATAAAACTCATTTATTTATTCCCCAACAAAGAATCGGCATATTGTTCGGCGGTAAAATCATGCAAATCTTCGGCCTTTTCCCCAACGCCGATGGCATGCACGGGCAATGCGAAATTTTGCGCCAAGGCAAGCAATATTCCCCCTTTGGCCGTACCGTCAATTTTTGTCATAATGAGGCCCGTCAAGCCGACCGTATCCAAAAATGATTTGACTTGGTTGATAGCATTTTGTCCGACAGTTGCGTCCAAAACCAACAACGAAGCATGCGGCGCCGTCGCATCAACCTTTTTCATCACACGGATAATTTTTTCAAGTTCCGCCATCAAGTTTGTTTTGTTGTGCAACCGCCCCNNNNAAATATCGTCGCCATCCTTTTTGCTTTGCGTCAAAGCATCAAAAACCAATCCGGCGGCATCGGCACCCGTTTTGGCCGCATAAACCTTAGCCTTAATTCGATTGCCCCATTCTTGGAGTTGTTCGGTTGCACCGGCAGGTATACGACGACCGATGAAAT
>DLOI01000097.1:2163-2836 GCA_002477185.1 Alphaproteobacteria bacterium UBA7488
TGGTGGTTTTGCCCGCTCCGTTCACGCCGGCCATTAAAATGACGAACGGCTTTCGGGATTTATCAATGGCAAGCGGCACGGCAATTTTACCCAATCGTTCAACTAACTGGGCACGCATTAAGGATTTAAGTTCATCCATATTTTGCGGTTTTTTCTTTTTAAGTGCCGTGATAATTTCATCGGTCGTCGTATACCCGACATCGGCGCGCAACAACGCTTCCTCCAGCTCTTCCAACGAATTAAAATCAATGCTTTTAAACGAAAAAACGGCGGCCGTTTTTTTCATGCCCTGCTTAAATCTATCCAACCAACTCATTTGCTTCCCTCCCCTTAATTATGACATCGACAATTTCCCCCGTCTTGCCGTTCAAAGCCGTTTTGACTTTTAAATAATTTTCGCTGTATCCCATGCCGTCTTTTTCAATCAAAACTTTCAAAGTCCGCCCGATTTGACTGTCCAACAAATGCCCATACATTTCTTCGCCCAACGAGCGCAACTTTTTGGCACGCTCTTTACGTTCATGTATATCCACTTGCGGCATTTTGGCAGCGGGTGTCCCGCTTCTTGCAGAATACGGGAAAACGTGCAGGTGTGTCAAGCCCGCCGTTTTGACCAAATCCATCGTTTGGTTAAATTGTGCGTCTGTTTCGGTCGGGAAACCCGTGATAAAAT
>DLOI01000097.1:2895-5114 GCA_002477185.1 Alphaproteobacteria bacterium UBA7488
ATATGGCGGCGCCCCATGCGTTTTAAAATTAAATTATCGCCCGCTTGAATCGACAAATGCAAATGCGGCATCAACCGATTGTCCGACGCCATCAATGCAACAAATTCATCATCCAAACAAGCGGGATCCAAAGACCCGAAACGCAACCGTTTCAATCCGTTTACTTCACTTAACAAACGGCGGATAATTTCGCAAAAACCGTACGGATAACTGGTTACATCCACGCCCGTAATCACCAATTCGGGATAGCCGTTATCGACAAATGTTTGCGCTTGTTTTAACACCATTTCGGGTTTTAAACCCGTATTGAGGCCGCGAATTTGGGACACGACACAAAACGTGCAAGCATGGTCGCATCCTTGTTGAATTTGTAAAAACGCTTTGGCCTTGCCTTCAATTTGAGAAACAACGGGCAAATACGTCGGTTGTCTTGCCATATCGCCAACCATGATTTTTTCCGTACCTTTTAAAGCGTCCACCGACATTTTTTCATGATTGCCGAGCACGCGGTCAACTTCGGGCATCGCCGCATATATTTCGGGATGCAACTGAGCCGCACACCCCGCCACGATAATACGGGCATTCGGATTTTCACGGCGTGCCTTGCGAATCGCTTGGCGGCATTGGCGTTCGGCTTCGCCCGTTACGGCACAGGTGTTGAACAAAATGACATTATCCAAATCATCGGATAACTTTTGTATGACGGCCGATTCGAATGAATTCAGCCTGCATCCGAACGTAATTATTTTCATTTTGTTTTCTTTTTCAATGGGCTTTGGTTTTCCAATTCGATACCCGCAAAATTGGTAATTTTAACTTTTTTGATATGGCGCGCATCCACTTCCAAAACTTGGAATTTTAAACCCGACGAATGTTTTATCACTTCGCCGCGGTTCGGCAAACGACCGGCCGCATGGAAAATCAATCCGCCAATCGTATCAACATCTTCATCGCGTTCTTGCGGCGATAAAAACGGCCCGATAATTTTTTCAAGTTCATCCACATACACGCGCGCATCGGCAACAATAACGTCTTTGCCGATTCTTTCCAATGTCAAAGATTTATCAAGAGCATCATGCTCGTCTTCGATTTCGCCGACGATTTCTTCCAACAAATCTTCCAACGTTATTAATCCGTCCGTCCCGCCGAATTCATCGATTACAACGGCCATCTGCGTGCGTTTTTCTTGCAATTCGCGCAACAAATCCAACGCGCGCATTGCGGGCGGCACAAATAAAACCGAAGTTGTCATCAGCTCTTTTAAATCAAGCTCTTTGCCTTCAAATAGCGCGCACAACATGTCTTTGGCATGCACGATGCCGACAATGTTATCCAAGTTTTTTTCATAGACCGGCAACCGCGTAAATTTGTCGCGAATCATTAAACGTTTAAGTTCGGACACATCTGCGTTGAGTTCAATGCCGGTAATGTCAATACGCGGAATCATAATCTGATTGGCACGAATATCGCGCAATTTAAACAAGTTTTTAAGCAAGCTTAACTCGTCCGAGTTAATCAACATTTCTTCGCCGCGTTCTTCGCGTTCTTCCATTATGTCTTCAAGCGCTTCAAACACCTGTTCTTCTTCGGGGTGCTTGTTAAAAACGGTTTTGATTTTATGCATCAATTTGATCATACGGATTCCTGTAACCTAACTGTTTCATAATTTCAATTTCTTGAGATTCCATGCGTTTTGCCTGCTTTTCGGTCAAATGGTCTTCCCCCAACAAATGCAAAACGCCGTGAACCATCATATGCGCAAAATGTGACGCAAACGATTTTTTTTGCTCTTTGGCTTCCCTTAACACCGTTTGATAGGAAATAACAATATCGCCCGCTATCCAAGGTTGCCCTTCGGCCGGTTCATGCCCCCCTTCAAAAGACAAAACATTCGTCGCCTTGTTTTTGCCGCGATAATCACGGTTTAATTTGCGAATAAATTCATCATCGCATAAAACCAAAGACACTTCGGCGGGTTCATGNNGCCTGCCTTAACAACCGCTTTGCAAAAATGTTTCAATAGGGTTTTTTTAAGGTAAAACTTTTTTTCCAAAACCTGTATGTCAACTTCGGGCATGATTAATTGTTCCCTTTTTCTTCGTGCGCTTTGTTGTATGCCGACACGATTTTCGATACCAACGAATTGCGCACAACGTCTTTGTCGGTAAATTCAACAAACCCGATGTCATCGCTGTTTTTCAAAATGTGCACGGCATCCA
>DLOI01000097.1:5254-6603 GCA_002477185.1 Alphaproteobacteria bacterium UBA7488
ACCGCGCATATAGGCAAGTGGCGCCACTTCGATTTCGCCCGTTTCAATTTTCTTTTCAACGATTTCGCCGGGCAACATATCATAAGGAGCATCATACAGCGGACGCAAATACGGGTCGATTTTATCTTTCAAGGTACCGGGCAAAAATCCCAAACTTTCGCCCGCTTCAACGGCCGGGCGCGTTAAAATGATTTTATCGACTTTGCCTTCCAACATCGCACTGACAGCCTTTGCCACTGCCAAGAAAGTTTTACCCGTCCCCGCCGGGCCCAAGCCGAACACCATGTCATATTTATTCATTGCTTCAATGAATTTGCCTTGGTTGGGCGTGCGCGGATTCACATGGCGTTTTTTTGTTTTCAACGTCAAATTTGAAGCCGGCGTTTGTTCTTCTTCAAATTGCGGATTCTTATTCATATCGTATTTGACCATTTGTTCTCCTTTTTAATGGTTTTCATTTAAAATATCATATTTTATTTCGCCCGTCAAACTGCTTGCGGTCGCATTTGTGATTTTTACAGGGATAATTTGCCCGAACAAAGTGTTGTCGTTTGACACATGGACGGGTTGCAAATATGGCGTATAGCCCAACATTTGCCCGCGTTTGACATCTTGTTCGGTAATTAAAATACTTGTGTCTTGCCCAACCGTTTTTTGGTTAAACGTTTTCATTTGAGACATCAACAAATCTTGCAACTGAGCCAACCGCTCGGTTTTAACCGCTTCGGGCACTTGGTTTTTCATCAAACTGGCCGGCGTGCCGGGACGCGCGCTGAATTTAAATGAATAAGCCGTTGCATAATTAACTTGGCGCACTAATTCCATTGTTTGATTAAAATCTTCATCCGTTTCGCCGGGGAAACCGACAATGAAATCCGACGAAATGGCAATATCGGGGCGCACTTTTCTGAAACGCGCAACAATATCCAAATATTCTTCGGCCGTGTATTGGCGGTTCATCGCTTTTAACACCTTATTTGACCCTGCTTGAACCGGCAAATGGATATAGGGCATTAATTTTTCCACCTCGCCGTGCGCGCTAATCAGGTTATCGGTCATCTTGGACGGATACGAGGTAGTATAGCGAATCCGCTCTACCCCGTCAATTTTGGCCACAGCGCGGATTAAATCGCCCAAATCGGCTTCTTGCCCTTTATCGTTCAACCCATGCCAACAATTCACATTTTGCCCGAGCAGCATAATTTCCTTTGCCCCGCCAGCCACCAAATGGCGCGCCTCGTTTAAAATTTCATTAACCGACCTAGAATATTCGCATCCCCTTGTATACGGCACGACACAATATGAACAAAACTTGTCGCACCCTTCTTGAATTGCCAAAAAAGCCGATG
>DLOI01000120.1:0-4132 GCA_002477185.1 Alphaproteobacteria bacterium UBA7488
TGATTAAAGGCTTTTTTACGCATTTTAAGGAGGGTTCTTTTTGTTAAAAGTATAAAAGTTTAGATAAAGTTTGTAAAAAAAAGTTTGTTATATTGAAAAGCCCCTTGTTGGGGCTTTTTGCATTTTAAGGGCTTGGATTTAAAATGGGACAAGGCGGTGTACATATCGGCGTTTTGAAGTATCCGCAGGCAGCAATGGCGGGTTTTTAAAATTATACAGAGGCGGACATATCAGCGTTTTGAAGCTGAGTGAAAGTGTTTTAAGATGATGCCAATGCATTTGAAGCCAGGGCGCATGTTTAAACAACAAAGTATAAATTCCGTGATAAAGCCGAAATTTAAGGTACGGCCCACACAGCCTTGATAAAACAATGTTGGCAAATTTTAAAAATCAACGGGTAAATAAACGCTGAAAGTTGTTCCGTCTTTTTGCGTGCTGGACACATCGATAACGCCGTCATGCTTTTGGATAATTTGTTGTACAATGCCCAATCCCAAACCCGTTCCTTCTGCTTGGCGCGATTTAAGCGAATCGATTCGGTAAAAACGTTCGAATATGCGTGTCAAATTATGCGGCGAAATGGCATCGCCCGTGTTATGGACGCTGATAGCTATGACTTGGCGCATGTCTTCGAAATACCGTTCGGATTTTTTAGGGAAACCTTTGGACAAGTGCGCTTTGACCGTCACGACGGAATCATCGGCGCCGTATTTAATCGCGTTATCAATCAAATTTTGAAACACTTGATGCAATTCGCTGCGATTGCCGATGATGCGGGGTAATTCATGCAAGATGTTAAGTTCGATTTTTTTATGGTGGTTCGCGGCTTTTAAACTTAAGCCTTCGATAACGCCTTGCAATAAATCAGGAATCAAAATAATATCGTTTTGATGCGTTTTTTCCATCATTTGAAGCCGTGATAAATTGAGCAAGTCTTTAACCAAATGTGTCATGCGGGCGGTTTGTTCACCCATCATTTTCAAAAATTTTTCCCGCGCCGCTTCATCGTCTTTGGCGGGTCCTTGCAGCGTTTCGATAAAGCCCGATAAAATCGACAGCGGCGTTTTAAGTTCGTGCGATGCATTAGCAAAAAAGTCCGCTTGTTGTTGTTTAAACAATTTAAAAGGCGTAATATCATGCATCACGATTACCATGGTTGCGTTGTTTTTGGCTATGGCGGGTAAGCGTTCAATACGCGTGCGAAAGCTATAGGTTTGCCCCGAAACAAAATCAAAATCGAACCATTCGGCTTTGGATTTTTCCGAAATAATGCGGTTAAGCGCATGGGTAAACGTTTCGTCGTCAAAAATGGCCTTAATCGGGCGGTGCAAAATGTCTTCGCCGAAAAAATCGCGGGCAATGTAATTGGCAAATACAATGTTTGTGTTTTCATTAATCATTAATAACGGATCGGGCAACCCTTCGATAATGCTGGCATCCGATATGGTTTGGTTTGACCACAGGTTTTTAACTTTTAAAAAGGTATCGGCCAATCTGAAAGAGCCGAAAATACCGCGATGAAAGCGGGGCAATTCCGCATCGATGCCCATCGCCAATTTTTTCAGGTAGGAAATAAAATTTTCCAGCTCTTTAAAAACAAAGGCGGTAATAACGGCTGTGACGATGAAGATAATGGTGAAAATCAAAAATGCTTTGCCGATATTGATTTCGTTCAAAAAAAACAACACCCCCAACACAAGCAATGTTGGGATATTTAAAACGAAGATGCGCGCTATAAACCGCGGGGATAACCAGGATTTGCGGTATAAATAAAGGATTATGCGATTGCGCGGCACTTTTTTGACTTTATTTTTTTGCATAAATTGAGTATACTCGGGTTTACAAAAAAAGGGAATAAAAAAAATGGCTAAGCAAGAAGTTACGGAAATGATGAAAAATTATTTAGAAACCAAAGATAAATACAACGATTGTTTGTTGTTTTATCGAATGGGCGATTTTTATGAACTTTTTTTCGAAGATGCCAAAATAGCTTCCAAAGCTTTGGATATTGTTTTAACCTATCGCGGCAAAAAAGCCGGGCATGACATACCGATGTGCGGCGTGCCGTACCATGCATATGAAAATTATCTTGTCCGTTTGGTTAAAGCGGGACATAAGGTTGCCATTTGCGAACAAATGGAAACGCCGGCACAGGCCAAAGCCCGCGGTGCTAAAGCCGTCCGCCGTGNNAAGTTGTGCGAATCGTTACGGCTGGCACGTTGACCGAAGACAGTTTGCTCAACGCGCGCCGTCATAATTTTTTGGTCAGTTTGGCCGAAGGCGCCGAAGGATTCGGTATTGCTTGGGCCGATATGTCAACGGGCGATTTTTACACGCAACTTGTCAGCAAGGCGTCGGTGGCTTCGACTATTGCGCGGTTGGAAGCATCCGAAATTTTGGTTCCGGATGAACCGGCCGGCAGATATGATGCGTTTTTTGGTGATGATGAAAACAAAAAAACGCCGATTAAAGCCGACCGTTATCATTATATTGATGCGAAGGGCGAGTTGGAACATTTCTTTAAAATCTCCGATATGGACGCGTTTCATGAATATTCCAAACCCGAAATTATCAGTGCGGGCGTGTTGCTTGGATATATATTGGATACGCAAAAAGGCGCTTGCCCTTCTTTGCAATTGCCTCAGCGGGTGACCGATTCGCTGTTTATGGAAATTGGCCCGTCGACAAGGCGCAGCTTAGAGTTAACGCGTGCTTTATCCAATGATAAGGGCGCAACCAGTTTGTTAAANNATGCGACTGTTACGGGTGCAGGCGGGCGATTGCTCAGTTCGATGTTGTCGGCACCGCTTATGGATGTCAAAACTATTGAAGGGCGTTTGGATAAAATTGATTATTTTGTTCAAAATACGTCCGTGCGCGAATTTGTGCGTGATGCATTAAGGGGCGTTGCCGATGTCGAACGTTCTGTGTCGCGTATTTCGGTCGGGCGCGGCGGGCCTCGCGATATTTTAACGATTGCGGGGGCGTTGGACCAAATTCCTCATATCCGCAATAAAATGCAAGAAGGGTTGGTGCCGACCTCTTTGGAAAAAGACAAACTTGACATGGGCGAATGGACGGCGTTGGTTGAAGAATTGCAAAACGCTATTGTTCCCGAACCACCGTTGTTGGTGCGCGACGGCGGCTTTGTCAAACGCGGATATTCGGTTGTGTTGGACGATATTTTAAACACAAAGGCCAATGCAAAAAAAGTATTGGCGGATATGCAGGCCCGTTATGCCGCCCAAACGGGGATTTCACAGCTTAAAATAGCTTTTAACGGGTTGCTAGGGTATTTTATTGAGGTGCCGTCCAAATATGCCGAACCGTTGTTGCGCGAAAAGGAACGCGGTTTCATCCACCGTCAAACGATGGTGAACGTTGTGCGCTTTACCACGAACGAGCTCAGCGATATTGAAACAAAAATTTTACATGCCGATGAAAAATCTTTGGCGGTAGAACTTGAAATTTACGACAGTTTGTGCCAAAAAATCTTAGCGCTCAGCCCGTCAATTTTAAAGGCGGCTAACGCGATGGCGCGTATTGATGTGACGGCCGGGTTGGCCCACTTATCCATTTTAAATAATTGGACGCGCCCCGTTTTGACGCAAGAGTATGATTTTGTTATCAAAGGCGGGCGTCACCCTGTTGTAGAACGGTCGCTTAAAAAAACACAAGAATCTTTTGTCCCGAACGACTGTGTATTGGGCGAAGAAAAAAATAACCTGTGGTTGNNGTTAACAGGTCCCAATATGGCGGGTAAAAGTACGTTTTTGCGTCAAAATGCATTGATTGCCATCATGGCGCAGATGGGGTCTTTTGTCCCGGCCGATTATGTCAAAATCGGGATTATCGACAAGGTCTTTTCGCGTGTCGGCGCGTCGGACGATTTAGCGCGCGGCCGTTCAACATTCATGGTTGAAATGGTCGAAGTGGCAACTATTTTGCATGGGGCAACCGACAAATCCTTGGTTATTTTGGATGAAGTCGGCCGCGGTACGGCAACTTATGACGGTTTGTCAATTGCTTGGGCGGTTGTTGAATATTTGCATGATAAAAACAAGTGCCGTGGGTTGTTCGCAACGCATTATCATGAATTGACGGCATTGGCCAACAGGTTGGACGGCATTAC
>DLOI01000120.1:4200-8196 GCA_002477185.1 Alphaproteobacteria bacterium UBA7488
TTCGTACGGGATTCATGTGGCCAAACTGGCGGGGTTGCCCGAAATTGTATTGGGGCGTGCCGAAACAATTTTGGCCGGGTTGGAAGAAAAAAAACAACATCAACAGCCTTTATTTGACGATTTGCCCTTGTTTTCTTTGGCGGCAGCTCCTAAATTAAAACAGTCTGGCGTTGAAAAGAGGATTGCCGAGTTGAACGTGGACTTGCTTTCTCCTAAAGAAGCGCTTGACATGCTCTATCAATTGAAAGAACAGGTGGCCTCATAAAATGAATTTATTGCGCATGGCTGTTGGCTTGGCGGCAGGAGTAGGGCTCTTCATGTTGTTTGCCGTGCTGGCTTGGTATATTGTTATTCCGTTATTTTTTATAGTTGTCATTTTTGCCGCGTTTCAATGGGTGCGGGCAAAATTTACCGAAGAAAAATTACAAGTTTTTGATATGCCTTCGCCTTTGGAAGACGAAAAACCGCGCAAGAAAGTCATTGATGTCGATTATACCGAAATTTAAAAGGTTGCTTGCGCTGTCTGACTATGCGTTTGGGGCAAAAACAAGAATGTTTAAAATTTAAAGTTTACTTTGCAAATATTTTTTAATAAAATAAAGGGCATGAAATATTGTCCTGCCTGTGCGGCACCCTTGATTTTAAAACCTTGCGCCGATGAAGGCGACGTGCCATTTTGCGAGAACTGCCAAAAGTTTTATTTTGACCTTTTTCCCGTATGTGTATTGGCTGTATTATTCAGTGCCGATAAAAAACGCGTTTGTTTGCTTCAACAAAACCACGTGCATCGAAATTATCGTGTTTTAACTGCGGGTTATGTTAAAAAGGGCGAAACAATGGAACAAACCGTCGTGCGGGAAATATTGGAAGAAACGGGGATGTGTGCCGTTGATGCCAAGTATGTAGCGTCGTTTTTCCATGAAAAATCGGGTGCGCTTATGGCGGGTTTTACGGCCATAGCTGTCGATGAAACATTTCATTTGTCTTCTTTGGAAGTTGACGGTGCCGAATGGGTTCGTGCAAGTGAAGCTCACGCTTGTTTGCGACCCGGCAGCATCGGGCAAAAATTATTGGAAAAAGCCCTTAAACTTAAAGAATAAATTATCGGGTTTACTCCTTTTAGAGTAGCGCCTTAAAAAGTATGGTTTGCAAATTCCGATGAAAATAAATGAAAAAATAAGTCGCAGGATTTTTTTACCCGACTTAAAAGCGTTAAGCATATCAGCCAATCCCTTTCGGATTGGCAAGCATACCGGAAAAAAGTGCCGTTTAACGCCTTATTTGCGAGTGGGTAAATCTTTAAGGATGTAACCGCGCCCCCACACCGTTTCGATATAATCCGTATCGGGGGCGAGCTTTTCAATTTTGCGGCGGATTTTGCACAAGAACACATCAATGATTTTCATTTCGGGTTCATCCATGCCGCCATAGAGGTGATTTAAAAATTGTTCCTTATGAATCGTTGTGCCTTTTCGAAGAGCCAATAATTCAAGCAGGGCATATTCTTTGCTGGTCAAATGCAATGTTTTGCCACCAATAGTGACAATTTTACTGTTCAAATTGATTTCCATGTTTCCGGTGCGGACAATCGGGTCGGCAAGCCCCTTTGAACGGCGAACCAAAGCGCCGACGCGGGCAATCAATTCGCCGCGGTCAAACGGTTTGGTTAAATAATCGTCAGCGCCAAAGCCCAAGCCTTTGATTTTTTTATCGGGACCCGACAAGCCCGATAAAATTAAGACGGGCGTCGTATTGCGCATAGAACGCAACGTTTTTAAAACCTCATACCCATCCATGCCGGGCAACATTAAATCCAACAAAATAATGTCGTAATCGTAAAGTTTGGCCATTTCAAGCCCGTCTTCGCCCAAATGGGACGTGTCGACAACCATACCTTCTTTATTTAAAATCATCGCAATATTTTGGCCGGTTGTTTTGTCGTCTTCAATGACTAATACACGCATTGTGCCCTCGCTTTAAATAGGAATTATTCAAATATATTAACGATAAGTTAATTTGAAAAAAAGTGCAAGCATTAAATTAACTTATTTCATATTTTACGCGTATAAACTTTTGTATAAGAAATATGTTGACAAAATTGAATTTATAAATGTGAAGGAATTGTGTATTATTTGGCCGATGTTCTGAAGGCTTCTTTTGAAAAAATATTTGCATCTTGGGCAACCAAAAGAATAACCGTTTCAACACTAAGTCCCGACTAGTATTGCCGCACCGGGAAAACGCTGCCCCGATCGAGAAAAACCTGTCACGGATTAGTCGGACAGGTTTTTGCAGTTTAGCGTAATGCCAAATTTATTCCAGCACAAGCTTTTTGGCAGCGTTTTTAACATAGATGCTGATTTTTTCAAAAGCTTTGCTTTCGATTTGGCGAACACGTTCGCGGGATATTCCGAAATGTGCGCCCAAATCTTCCAATGTCATCGGGTCTTCGGTCAAAAAACGGTTTTTAACAATAAATTGTTCGCGGTCGGGCAAGCTTTTCATCGCCTCAATCAAAAGCCGTTTTTTTAAATCCAAATCTTCCGAGTGAGCCAATACGTCTTCCGCCGATTGCGTGTCGTCAGCCAACATGTCTTGGTGGTTTGTTGTCGAATCGCTGGATAAGGTGGCATTTAAAGACGAATCGCCGCTTAAACGTTGTTCCATTTCTATCACATCGCGTTTTTGAACGCCCAAAACTTTGGCAATATGTTCGGCCGTTTCTTCATTCAAACCTGTTTCGCCGTATAGCCCTAAGCGCGATTTGATTTTGTGCAGGTTGTAAAATAACCGTTTTTGTGTCGCAACCGTGCCGATTTTTACCAATGACCAAGATTTTAAAACAAATTCGGATACGGCGGCTTTAATCCACCAAATGGCATAAGTTGCCAAACGAAACCCTTTGTCGGGATCGAATTTTTTAATCGCTTGCATCAAGCCGATATTAGCTTCCGAAATTAAATCGGACAGCGCCAATCCGTAATGGCGGAAAGAAATGGCTACTTTGGCAGCCAAGCGCAAATGGGAAGTTGTCAATTTATGCGCGGCCTCCATGTCGCCGGTTTCAACCAAGCGTTTGGCAAGCATATATTCCGTTTGCGCATCCAGCATCGGGAATTTGTTGATTTCAGATAAATAGAGTGTAAGTGAGTTTTTTGAGTATAAAAGTGATAAAGCATTCGTTGTCATTTGTCATATCCTTTTCTTAAGCAATACGTTTGACTGTTGTTTTTTTGCCCCTCCTTTTGGACAAGGCCTTGTTTGTATGCCCCAAACCGTTGGCAACATACCGATTAATCCATACACTCGGACTAATCCTTTGTAGTGTAACAAAAGGGATGTAAGCTTGTCAAGCGCCTGTCAATAAAAATTTTAAATTCGGCGAAAAAAAATGATTCTCAGCATACAATGATATTTTTGCGGTTTAAATGGTTACTTTTCGTTAAAGATGCTTTAAACCTTTGTTAACTTAAAAAAACACTCTTGTGTGCGAATCGGTTCTGTGTTATAAATAGATTTAAGATTTTAATAAACAGGGGGAGGCATGAACTTAAATTTAAATGAAAGCTTTGCTTTTATCGCAAGGGTTATTTTCAAAGCGCCGTTATTGTTGGTTGCCATCGTTTGCGTTATGCCGTTTGGCGTTGGGGCCAAATGCCTCAAAGACCCCGACCATTTGCCGAGTTTTCAAGCAATGACAAAAGCGTGCCGAGAACCGACGGGCATGGAAGCCATCAGTGTGTTAATGGATGGTTATGGGTTGTTGTTTGCTGCGGATAATAAGGATNNCGGATGCGGCCGAAAATGAAGCCGTCAAAATTATTCAAACGGCGCAAAGTGTTTCGCATTTGCCCGCACCCGCCGATAAAAATGTCAAACGGACGGTATTTGAAAATAAATCGGCGGCCGTTTGTGTTTCTAAAATGCAATTGGGTGCGGGAAATGTAATTTTTTTAAGCGGCACAAAAGCGTGCTCAAAAGAATTGGCTGCCGCCT
>DLOI01000120.1:8221-9248 GCA_002477185.1 Alphaproteobacteria bacterium UBA7488
CATCGATGGGGCAAGCCTTGATTTTTCCAAAGAAAACGCACAAGGGTTACCGAATGTTCAGCACCAAACTTTTGACGAGGAAGCCGAAATTTTTTGGAATCGGTTGTGCGAGGAAAAATTGCTGGCTAAATATAAAGAAATTTGCAACACGGATTTAACGCCGACGGTGTATCAAATTATTTGCGAAAACGATGAGGCAAAAAAAGATGCCCGTATTGGTTATGTTGAAGAACAAAAGCAACAAACGATTCGCGAAATTTTGGAAAACGGCTTTTAATCATTTTTTTTCTCCCTGTNNACGGCTTTAAAATGGCGGTTACTTCGATGGTGGAAAACAAAACGCTGACCGATGAAAACGTGATGAATGTCAAACGCATTACAACTCGCCCGAACGGCCAAATGGAAGTCGAAATGTGCCCGAAAAAAGAAGAATTGGCCGATATGATTTTGACGGGCTTGCAACGCGGCGAAGCTTATAAAACGCAAAACGGGTTTGTGGTCGAATTAAAAGATGAAATAGAAAACTTTTTAAAAGATTATGCCGCCAAGGCACAACAACAGGGAGAAAAAAAATGATTAGAAAATTAACAAGTGTCAGCGTTTGCGCTGTGTGCATGTGTATCGGGTTGAATGTATGGGCGGCGTGTGAAAACGAAAAAATTAAAGTGCCGGCCGAAATGGTCATTGAAGCATGCAAACAAAATGACGATTCGGCGCTGAATATGATTGCCATCGGTATCGTATCGGATAAACAAAGCGACAAATCGGCGTCGACTTTAAAGGAACAAGGGCGCGACATTTTGCAGGCGGTTTGTTCCAAAGAAGTCCAAGATGCCTATAAAAAAGCATGTTCGGTTCAAACGTTGCCCGAAAATATTCAAAAAATCTGTGCAAATAAAGACTCGTTAGATAAGGAAACGGATACTTTTGTCGCCCAAGCGCGCCAATTTGCGATGCAAGAATTGGTCGAATGGAGCATTAAAATGGGCTTTGCCGCGCATGTGGGTTTATCCGATACGATACCGAT
>DLOI01000092.1:0-140 GCA_002477185.1 Alphaproteobacteria bacterium UBA7488
CGCTCTAACCACCTGAGCTACAAGCCCCTCTCGCGGTTGTTTGTAATCTCTTACAAACCAGAAACAGATGCAGGGACAGTCATTAGTCGCAATTACCTCTCGATAATCACTTTTCTCTTTGAAAGGAGGTGATCCAGCCG
>DLOI01000092.1:294-418 GCA_002477185.1 Alphaproteobacteria bacterium UBA7488
TACTAGCGATTCCAACTTCATGCACTCGAGTTGCAGAGTGCAATCCGAACTGAGGCTATCTTTTAGGATCCGCTCACCTTCGCAGGCTGGCAACCCTCTGTAATAGCCATTGTAGTACGTGTGT
>DLOI01000092.1:555-676 GCA_002477185.1 Alphaproteobacteria bacterium UBA7488
GACAGCCATGCAGCACCTGTGTGGTATCCAACTTAATGAAAGCCAACATCTCTGTCAGCCCCGATACCCATGTCAAGGGTTGGTAAGGTTCTGCGCGTAGCGTCGAATTAAACCACATACT
>DLOI01000092.1:798-1152 GCA_002477185.1 Alphaproteobacteria bacterium UBA7488
ACCAGGGTATCTAATCCTGTTTGATCCCCACGCTTTCGCACCTTAGCGTCAGTTGTGACCCAGACAATCGCCTTCGCCTCTGGTGTTCCACCCAATATCTACGAATTTCACCTCTACACTGGGTATTCCATTGTCCCCTATCACACTCTAGATATCCCGTTTCAAAAGCAGTTCCGAGGTTGAGCCCCGGGATTTCACTCCTGACTAAGATATCCGCCTACATGCCCTTTACGCCCAGTAATTCCGAACAACGCTTGCACCCTTCGTATTACCGCGGCTGCTGGCACGAAGTTTGCCGGTGCTTATTCTTTAGGTACCGTCATCATCTTCCCTAACAAAAGAGCTTTACAACCC
>DLOI01000092.1:1222-9228 GCA_002477185.1 Alphaproteobacteria bacterium UBA7488
CGTGTCTCAGTCCCAGTGTGGCTGATCATCCTCTCAAACCAGCTATAGATCATCGCCTTGGTCAGCCTTTACCTAACCAACTAGCTAATCTAACATGGGCCGCTCCTTCAGCGATAAATCTTTCCCCCTTAGGGCTTATGCGGTATTGCTCCCCGTTTCCAGAGAATATCCCCCACTAAAGGACACGTTCCCATGCATTACTCACCCGTGCGCTACTACATCATTGCTGATGCCGTTCAACTTGCATGTTTTAGGCCTGCCGCCAGCGTTCGTTCTGAGCCAGGATCAAACTCTCATATTTATTCCTAAACATCTCTAAGCTGTCCTGTGCACAAATTACTATCTTTCTTCTTAATTACTCGAAGTATCTCTACTTCTGCGTCTTTAAGCAAATTAACAGAAACCACCACAAAAACGTCTCTTACCAATTCTACATAACTTTTACGTTATCTTCTTTGTTCTGACCGAATTCTCTTCCGGCCAAGGTTAAAACCGGCTCCCTAAAGTCGCCCCTAAGGCGCCGGTCTTACACACTCATAGAGCGCATAATTTTATGCCTCTATCCGTCTTCATAGTTCCAAATGCACTACAGCCCATTTAATGTCGTCCCCTCTCCGTAGTCTCTCTCCTCCTAGCCATCACGCATAGGCCGTACCGGATTCCTCCGGCCTCATGAAGCTCTTTACTTCATCAGCCCTCCTCAAAGAGCCTGTACCAACATACTAAAATTGGCGGTAACCATTAATTACCCAATAGACATCATCGTCTATCCAGAGAAACTCGGAGCTAAACTAACAACTGCCCGTGCATCCGTTTCTTCTTTTCCTACTTATTCACTACTTCCTTCTAACAACGTGTCCGTTTCCGAACGTGAGGGCAATCATATAAGAACTTAAAACAAATGTCAAGCAAAAAATTTAACTTTTTTTATCTTTTTTTTATTTTTTACACAATCCATTGATTTACCGTTTATTTTAAACGCCCTAAAAATATACGGGCCATTCATAAATAACGATAGGATTGCAGGTAAGTGTGGAATTTGACATTTTTAAAATGTACCGCCCGATTGGACGACTTACCTTAAAGGTTCTTTGTCAGATTGCTCCGATAACTTTAACTATACCATAACTTTATATGTCTGTCAAACGGAAAAAAGTATATATTCAGAAATGGATTTTTCAAGAATTAACACTTTCCAAACCAAACATATAAACTCAGATAAAACAAATTATATCATAGAGTTGTCATTTAATTAATAAGACTAAAGGCAATAAGCGACAAAGGCGCCGAGGAAATTATGGCTTGAGTTTTTCTTCCAACCGGGCTTTTAATTCGGGCGTAATATCTGCCTTTAATTCCAATGCCTTATGGTATTGATAGCCCGCCTCGCGATGACGGCCCAATGCCTGATAAATATCGCCCAAATGTGCTTGAACCATAGAACTGTAGGGCAATAAATCGGCCGATTGTTCGGCATATTCCAATGCTTTTTCGTAATCGCCCTGCTTATAATACGCCCATGCGAGCGAATCAATAATATGCGGCTCATCGTGTGCCAGTTCGTGCGCTTTTTTGATTAAATCCACCGCCTGAGGGACATTCTTGTCCGAATCGAGCCACATATACCCCAAATAATTCATCATCAACGCATTATCGCCCGACAAAGCAATGGCTTCAATTAAATCGGCTTCCGCTTTTTCCTGCCACCCCATGGCGTCATAAACACCGGCGCGCGAAAACAGCGTTTTGCCCAGTGCCGTCTTGTCATTAGCCGCGCGTTGCAACCGAATCGCTTTAGTATAAAACGAAACCGATTCGTCCAAGCGCATTTGATCCCTATATAAATCGCCCAAAACTCCCAGCAACAAGCGGTCGTTCGGCTGATGCGCATAGATTTTCAACAAAAGTGCTTCCGCTTCCTTATCGTTATTCAACAACATGTTGTTCAATGCCATTTTAAAGCGAATAATGTCCGAAGTATTTTTAACCGAGGCATAGAGACGATTCGCCTGGGCATAATATTCAATACTTTCAAATTGTTCGGCACCCCAAATTTTATATATGCTTGCATCGGGATTCAAATACAACGCCAACGCATTGAACAACAAGCTTGTTTCCGGCGCTTTGGATTGTTTGCCCGCTACCGTGGAAACAATATAAAACGATTCGGCGAGCCCTTGGCTGGGCGTTTGCACGTCAAATTCATCCGCACGGCCGATCAGCACTTCCATCAGAGACGGATTTTCCCGCACCGTTTGATAATACTTTTCGAAGAGCGGATTTTGCGCATTCCACGTGTTTTGCTTTAGATAAAATTTGCGAATCGCCAATAAGCTTGTCATCGTCGGCACTTCCATATCGCTTAATTTTACAAACGCTGCATCGGCACGCGACAAATCCCCGGCGACGGCACTGATAAGCGCTTCATTATATAAATAAAGCGGACGTAAATCTTTATCTTTTTTAATCGGCGCCAACGCATCAATGGCCTTATCATATTGTTTTAATCCGACATACGCCCAGGCACGAGCCAACGGGTACATCAATCCCGACATATCATTTGCATCGGCATCTTTTGTTTGAGCCAACACCTCATCATAATTTCCGGTTTTCATATGCAAAGCCAATATCGCTATCGGTGCATAAAGCCCTTTTTGGTCTTTAAGGGCTTGTGCCGTTTGCATGAATTGGTCCATGTCACCGGCAAAAGCGCTGACCAAATAGGCTTCGGATTGAAGTTTTTCATTGTCAGGATCGCCTTGTAAGGCCTTGCCGTAATAATAGGAAGCTTTATCAATATCTTTGTTTTCGCGTGCCTGAAGCGCCGCCAAATAAGCGCCGAAATCTGCCGAGTCGGGTACGGGACGTGCCGTGGTTGCGGATTTTGACTCTGTATCGCCCGCTTGCGTAACATCCTTATGTATATAAGCCGTGTACTTTGTCGTAACGGCACACGCAATAACGAACAGACAAATACCGATAATAATCGTTTTTTTCAAGATTATCTCAACTTTCTTTAAATAAACACCTTTATTTTTCATCAAAAGCATGTTAGCATTTTTTTTGAGCAAAACAAAGGGGAAAAATGAATCTGTATCAAAAATTAAATTGGCTTTTGAAAATGGGCGCGGACGAATCGGTTGGCGAATCGCCCGTAAACCGTTTTCAAAAAAAAGCTCCTGCCCCCGTTGAAATCCCTAAAACCCAACCATTGGCGCAACCATCCTACAGCGCGAAAGNNTATTGCCTTGCATCAAGCCATAACTTTGGCAAACAGCGCCCAAACGCTCGGCGATTTATACCATGCGCTCGATTCGTTTGACGAATCGCCGCTGAAACGTACGGCGATGCATACTGTTTTTGCCAAAGGCACACCCGAAGCCAGTGTGATGTTTATCGGCGACGTTCCCGATAATGAGGATGACAAACAAGGCTTGCCCTTTGCCGGCGAATCGGGTGTTTTGTTGGATAAAATGTTGGGCGCCATTGATTTGCGCTTGTCCGATAATGCCTATGTCGCGATGTTGTTGCCTTGGCGCCCGCCCGGGAATCGCAAACCGACACCGGCTGAAATTGCACTGAGCTTACCTTTTATCAAAAAGCACATTGAACTGGTATCGCCCGACGTGTTGGTTTTGTTCGGCGGATTGACGGCCGGCGNNCCGCGCTTTGCTTGGGATTGACAGCATTTCAAAAGCCAGAAGCTCTTGGCAAAAATACCAAGGTGAAAATACCGCATCGCCGATAGATTGCCTTGTAACCTTTTCCCCGGCGTTTTTGTTGAAAAATGCCACGTATAAACGCCATGCGTGGGAAGATTTGCAAAAATTGCAACGCAAATTAAACGGCGATTCGCAAATCGGTTAAAATCCGGGGACACCAAGACGTTCTTATCAAAAACAATCGGTTTAAAAGTTGTGCCCCTATTTCTAAGGCTAACTTAACCAAGACGTTCTTATCAAAAGAAATCGATTTAAAGGAGAGCTTTAAAGGTGCAAATGTGCATAATCATTTGGTTGCCTATACTTTCCTTGCCTAAAGGCGCGGGATTTTAAGGTGTTAAACGGACAAAATCAACCTGTGTTAACGAACAATCGCAATCAGTTTAAAATTTGAGTAACCCAAAGTCGGTCCTCCTTAAGTTCGGCACCACAAAACCGCGGCGAAACACGACCGGGCCGGTTACATACGATTGTATGCTCAAACGATAAAAAAACACCCGATTTTTGAATCTCTTTTAAAGGTGTTAAAAGCGATTCGCCCGTGTCAAATCGTCCTTTTGACGAAAAACACAGCTCATTTTGATTCAGTTTGTAAGTCCGTTGTACCAACAAAACCAACTAATCATTTTTTGATGTCCCAAAAAATGCATACAATCGTAACCACATTTCAAGAGGGCCGAATCGATTCGCTTTATATGCGTTAACAAAAAATTAACCCTTTGTTTCGCAATCATTTACACCCAATAAAACACGTAAACACGCGGACAAAAATGCCATAAAAATGAAACCTTTGTCGGGGTATTTAATGCGCCCGTTTTATGCTTTAAAACCACCTAAAACACAAGATAATGATTCATAATGACTATATATTGTGTCAACAACTTTATTTTCACTTATTAACAAAAAGTTAATTGATTTATTGAGCCGCCTTTCGTAAGATAAATTTATCAAATGAACAAAGCGATAAAAAAAGGTAATATCAATGCAAAAGACTGATGACGTATTATTCAGGCAATGGGGGGAAGTGTGCACGCATTTGCAACGCGAATTGGGCGATAAAATTGCTGTTCGGTGGTTGACAAAATTGATTCCGAGCACGCTTAAAGACAACCAATTGCATTTGTTGGCGCCATCTCCGTGTATTCAAGAATTGGTTAAAAAAAACTATGCCGACCAAATTTTATCGTTTTGGCAAATGCAAGACCCCAATATTGAAAAATTGGCGTTTGAACTTAAAAAACATGAGGAACCGGCGTTAAATAACGAATCGGTTTTAAAAAGGGAAACAAAACAAACGCCGTCGGCGCCCGTCGAACATGTCGAACAAAAAATCGTCGATACCGACGGCGAAGTCATATCATCCTTTTTGGACCCGACCCATACTTTTGATACATTTGTGGTCGGCAAACCCAATGAATTTGCCTATGCCGCAGCCAAACGGTTGGCCGAAGAAAAAACGATTTCATTTAACCCGTTGTATTTGCACAGTTCGGTCGGGCTTGGCAAAACACACTTAATGCATGCCATCGCCTGGCGTATGAACGAGTTGTACCCCGATAAAACAGTATTGTATTTGTCGGCCGAACAATTTTTCCATCGTTTTATTAAAGCCATGCGTTCAAACAACACCGAAGCTTTTCGCGATTTGTTCCGCTCGGTGGATGTGTTGATGATTGACGACGTACAATTCATTTTCGGCAAAAAAGCAACGCAAGAAGAATTCTTCCACACATTTAACACGTTGATTGCCAAAGGCAAAAAAATTATTTTGTCCGCCGATTCGTCGCCGGCAGATTTGCACGGGATTGAAGAAAGGTTGCAAACCAGAATCGCCCAAGGGTTGGTAGTGGATATCCATCCGACTTCGTATGAATTGCGTTTGGGGATTTTACAGGAAAAAGCCTCTAAAAAAAGCGTATCGATTCCGTATGAAGTATTGGACTTTTTGGCGCAAAACATCACGTCAAACGTACGTGAATTGGAAGGCGCCTTGAACCGTTTGGTGGCACATGCCGAATTTATCGGCGGAAAAATTGATATGCAGACGGTAAGGCTGGTTTTGAAAGACATTTTAAAAACGCATGAAAAAACCGTTACGGTGCCCGATATTCAAAAAATGACGGCGGATTATTACAACCTTAAAATTTCGGATTTAAAATCTGTGCGCAGAGAGCGGCGAATCGCCCGCCCGCGCCAATTGGCGATGTATTTGTCAAAACAAATGACAACGTTGTCATTACCCGATATTGCCGCCCATTTCGGCAGAGACCATACGACCATTATCCATGCGGTCAAATTGATGGAAGGTTTGCTTCAAAACGACCACCAGTTGGGCAAAGATATGCAAAATATCGTTTCGCGTCTGAAAGAAGGGTAACATGAACAATATGTCCGCGTTTAACCGCTCTTTAATGTTGGGATTTGATGAACTGGAAAAAATGTTGAACCAGGTTGCCAAATCGTCCGAATCGTTTCCGCCTTATAATATTGAACAACTGGATGAAAATACACTGTTAATTTCGTTGGCCGTGGCCGGCTATACCGAAGACGATTTGGAAGTGGCTTTGGAAGATACCCAATTAATTATCAAAGGGCGCCATGAAAACGCCGCACCACGCCAATTTTTGCACAAAGGCATTGCCGAACGCAGCTTTATCAAATCATTTGTGTTGGCTGACGGCATGAAAATCACGTCCGTATCGTTGGAATACGGGTTGTTGAATATCCGCCTGAACCGTCCGCTCAAAAAAGTTAAACGCACGACTTTAAAAATCACGACGGCGCATAATATGCCGCGCACAATAGAACATGAGGATAAAAAATGACACAGTATATCAAAGAACAAACATTACACGCCTGCGTCATAAATACACCCGCTTGCCAAGATGACGACACGGCTTATATCCGCGCCGAAACGGGTGAAGAAGAAAACCTGTGGGTCATCTATGACCATGAAGGGGAAAAACTCGGCCACGCCAATTCGCGGGAAATGGCTTTTGCCGTCGCTTATCAAAATGATTTATTGCCGATGGATGTGCATTAAATTTTGAAATCATTATTTGATGAATTCAAAACACAAGAAGGGGCGACCGGGCTGTGTATAAATTATAATAGCCTTAATTTTATCCGATTATTTTATTTTATATGAAAAAGGCAGCTTTCGCTGCCTTTAACTTTTACCAATTTTTACCTGCCGCCCGGAATATTCATCATGTAGCTCCCGCGAAAACCGGTACCGATGTACTTCGGCGGATTTTGAATTTCTTGCGCGGCTTTCATCGGCGTTGCTTCTTCTGTTGGACGCTGAGCCGCTTCAATACCATTTTTATGATAATAGTCATTCACAAATTGATCGACTTTTTTTAGCCCTCGTTCAATATAAAGGTCTTTAACGGCCTGGCGTACTTGAAAGTCTTCAGATAATTCGCCGTACAACAAGCGCGTTTTAGCCAGTTCAGTATTGACGCCGGAAAGATATTTTTCATCAATCGATTTTAAGCTTTCTTGAGCGGCCTTTTCCATCGCGCGAGCCTCAGTCAAAACCGCGCCGTCCAATTTGTTGTCATGCAACGCTTTCATGACTTTCGCATAAGCTTGGATAGATTGGATAATCGGTTCGTTTTTTTCAAACTTAATCTCATCAATGACAAAATCCAAAGCCATTTTTTGTTTAATATCTAAAACAGTTTTTTGCGGGTTCTTAACCGAACGCATGATGGGTCTATCTATATATGGAGAAACGTTATAAGTTGATTTATTTTGGCGTATAGCACTTAATAGGCGCAAATCCGCATCATATTTTTCATGCCATTGTTCTTCAGTCATTTTTTGCGTCAAAGCATGATGCAAATCCCGAACCGTCACAATTAAACATGCTATTGATAGCGGTTTGTTTTGTTGCCAAGCATTAACATCCCCTTTTTGCAATAAATCCGTTACATGATTTTTTGCGTACTGTTGAACGTCATCATCGCTGCGGCCTTCCTGCAACAATTGATCCAAAATATAACTTTCGGCTTTTTCACCCATATCATATAAAACATCGCTTTTTTCTTCGTTGACTTGCAGGGCGGCATAATCCGACAAATCAATTGACGGCTGATCATTCGCCTGAAACTCATGCAAACTGCCCGTTGCGACAATGGCGGCGCCGGCAATACCGGCCAATTTTCTCGATAATCCTTTCATGTTGCCTCCTTAAAAGGGATATGGTTATTCCGTACCCTATTATCGTATATTTTGCGGTTTTTGTCAAGTAAAAAAAATACTATACAAATGCCCCCC
>DLOI01000092.1:9258-10243 GCA_002477185.1 Alphaproteobacteria bacterium UBA7488
TGATAATTTTTTTCAAAAAGGTAGGCTATATCCAAAAAATCGATGTTAAAACAGCCGTTGCCGCACTTAAATAATTAATTTTGTGTCCCATTCGCGCCACCGGTGTGGCACCTGTAAGAACATCGTCTGATGCAAAAAAATTTTATGCTTCATTTTTTAATAGGCAATAAAAAATAACGATTGATACCTTTGAAAACATCCACACCCGATATGATGCAAAATTAAAGGATAAAAGCATAAAAAAAACGCCGATAAAAAGTTGATGAAAACCCAAGCGTTTCAACGGCCGTTTCACATTATTATTTGATTTTTCGTTTAAATTTTAAATTTATTTTTAATAAAATCGTGAATATAACTTGCTATTTATAAAATAAGCACCTATACTGATTAAGTCTTCGATGAATACAAGTATCGAGGGGATTGTGATAAAAAGTATTGCGTAAGGCTAAACTATTTTTCTTTTCCTGCTATCGATTGAGTCTATCGAATTTTTGCCGATGATAAGGCTGCATTAACAATAGGAGTTTATAATGCAATCAGGTAAAGTAAAATGGTTTAACTTTAAAAAAGGTTTTGGTTTCATTATGCCGGATGACGGCGGTAAAGATGTGTTTGTTCACATCACGGCCGTTCATGACGCTAAATTGCGCGGTTTGGAAGATAACCAACCCGTTTCTTATGATTTAAAAGAAGAAAACGGTAAAACTTGTGCAACGAATTTGACTTTAAGATAAGTTAAAAGTTTACACGCTTTATAAAATCCCGAAGCCAACGCGTCGGGATTTTTTTTCACGCTTGTCCGTGAATCTGCATTAAGTGCATTTTTGTGTTATCATTTCGGTATAAATGGCAGGTATTCCCATCCGCCGCCCATATGCAAATTATGGATATTTGCTTTTTATGTTCACATACAAATTGCGTACAATTCCCCTTTGATGTTCCCGCACAAATGACATGCAACAAATTTTAAAACACCGCTGAACAC
>DLOI01000054.1:0-1157 GCA_002477185.1 Alphaproteobacteria bacterium UBA7488
AGGCATAAAATTATGCGCTCTACATCCGTTTCTTCTTTTCCTACTTATTCACTACTTCCTTCTAACAACGTCTGCACCGTGGCGCAGTAAAAGCAATATTATACTATTCTATGTGACTTGTCAAGAGATTTTTTAACCTTTTTTTAAACAATTTTATCTTTTTTTATAATTTGCTGAAAATTATACTTTTTTTATACTAATTTTTAAGTTTTGAGCCCTTTTTTATAAACTGCTGGCCCAAAAATTACTTTATGATAAGCTATCATTAGAACAAAAGAATACATGAAAAACCTTATTTTTATCAGTGATCCGAAAAACTACGTGATGTTTTTGTGACTTTAATGGCCGCCAGCAAATTAGTAAAAGAAAAAATAGTTCAAATTAAGGTAGTTAGTGTTATTTTATGTGATTTAGCGATTCGTTAAAAGCTTGCATTGTAGACTAATGAGTAATTGCTTTGGTAAGATTAGATATATCGGTTAACGTTGGATTAAGTTATCAATTTGAATAAAAAATCAGAAAAATGAACGACTAAGGTCACTCATACCACCCGATGGCCTTAGTCGCAGCCATCTCGTTAAACGATTCGTTTTTAGAAGAACAAAAAACAAGACAATTTTATTTTTTAAATGCATAAAGTTAAAAAAGCTATGTCAGATTTATTTTACAGGCTAACCATTAAATCCCTAAATAATAGCTTTCAAATTAACATTTTTGCTATTTAAACATCACCGAATAATATCTCTATGCCCTCGAGCTGACGGCGGTTGGTTTCTTCTTGTTTCGGGTTGTTTTCTGATCGGTTTTTCAACTTGTTGATTCGCTGTCTCAGTACCATTTCGAGCGGCATATATCGATGCCATTTTTGGTGCGAACATATTATAATTAAAAACTTGCCCGTTTTCATAGGTAACGTGACGCCCTTGACTTTGAGTACGAGTTTTATCAGCTTGTCGTACATTTGATTTTTGTGGATTATTAACATGTTGACGTATTACATTTTTAAGACCTGGTGCATTTTTTTCTTGTTTTTTTTCGGGCGCCAAAATTACAGCTAATTCCATAGTTGAACCTGCCATTATCCCACCAGCGGCCATTGCCACAACGAATTTCATTGCGCTCAAACCGGTTAAACCAAAAGCAGCTACAGCAGCAGA
>DLOI01000054.1:1180-1362 GCA_002477185.1 Alphaproteobacteria bacterium UBA7488
CTGCCACACCGACAACACCAGTAATTGCCCCCAATACACAGCATTTTAAGATATTTTCAGCAGGGTCTTTGCTGTTAAAATCGGTTAAAATTTCAAAAAAATTCTGTTTTTTATCAGACTGTTTGTTTTCAGGTTCGCTCATATGTTCCTCCTTATTTTACATTACCTTCAACTATAGTATA
>DLOI01000054.1:1372-11084 GCA_002477185.1 Alphaproteobacteria bacterium UBA7488
CTCAAGTGTTTTTTCAACTTATTTCAAAAAAAAAGAATATTCATTTATTGATAAAATTTTCTTTATTAGTTCAAGATGCAAAGATTGAAATCTTAAAATAAAAGCCTATTTGATGAATATAAATTAAAAGAAACGGAGGGTATAATGAAGGTATTACGAAAAGCATCAAATCGCGGCCATACAAAAATTGATTGGCTGGACAGTTGGCATACATTTTCATTTGGGAATTATTATGACCCTCAGCATATGGGGTTTGGTCCTTTGCGTGTTATCAACGATGATGTTGTCGCACCGGGACAAGGATTTGATACGCATCCGCATGATAACATGGAAATCGTCAGTATTGTTATCAGTGGTGCGTTGGAACATAAAGACAGTATGGGGCATGGCAGCATCATAACTCCCGGCGACGTACAGAAAATGAGTGCCGGCACAGGCATTCATCACAGCGAATTCAACCCGTCGCAAACCGATCCGGTTCATTTTTTGCAAATTTGGATTGTTCCCCATACGCAAGATTTAACGCCGATGTATCAACAAAAGAATTTTACCGATGCAGATATGCGCAATTTATTATGCTTGGTTGCATCAAATGAACCAGATAAAAATACAATTTTGTTACATGCCGACGTACAAATTTACCAAAGCAAACTGGACGAATTTAAAACAGTCGGCTTTAGCGTTCCGAAAAATAAGGCGGCCTGGATACAAGTTGCAACGGGTTCCATCCAAATCGGCGAATATTTATTAAACGCAGGCGACGGGTTGGCCATTTGGGATGAAGAAGAAACCTTTCAAATTATGGGGAAAGCCAAAGAATCCAATTTCATTTTATTTGAATTCGAGCGGTAAAAACTCTAACTGTTATTCTCGTAATAAAACGATATTGCCGTTTCAACGTCGAATGGCAAGCTAACTGACACGTCCCTTGTGATTAGGAAATTTATAAACAAAACGATTCGCTCCTACGCGGGTTATGCCCGGATTGATAGGTTTAAATTCCATACCCTTTTTATCGGGCAAATTTTTCTTGTCTATTTGCTGCGGTATAAATTTTTCCGGCTTTTCTTGTTTTTGAGAAACCGTTTTCATATCGTCAAATTCATTATTGGAACCAATGGAAGATAACGTATTTTTTACTCTAAGGATATGTATCATTTGTGATTCGTTATTATATAAGAGTGGTTTATTATCATTCGTTGGCGCCATAAGTTCTTTTATTAAATTGAGTTCTGCCTGCATACGTTCGAGTTTCATACTCTGTGCCTGCGATTGTATGTGCACAGCATGAATTTGTTCTGTCAACGCTTGAATTGCCGACGCATCATGAGAACACTCGGGCAATTGTTCAAAATACTTAACACCAGCCAACGCCAATACGGAAGTTACAATCAATTGTATCGGGCGCCGGATTACGGCAATAACCATCCCCATGCCGACTTGGCGCAAAACAAATCCCCATCCAAGATGTTTAAATTTTCGTTTGTACCGTTTGGCAGCACCTTTAGAAGATTGCCCTTTATCATGCGCTCCCAATACAATATCCAAATAGCGATCTCGTAAGTGCAAATAAGCATGCTCACAGACTTTATACTCTTCACTGTTTTTGGAGCAGGCATTTTTGGCACGCTTTAAAGATTTAAGTTTTTTTAAAATGCGTATATGTTGCTTTTGCTTTTCAAACATCATTTTCTCTTTTCAAATCTCCCGCAAATTCATTATACCCTCATACAGAATATTTCGCAAGAAAAAATGTACAAAATTATTTTGAGCACTTTACAATTAACAAATCTTTGAAATTTGTTGTATAATTTGGGGACAACAACTCTTGGCGCAACTTACCTTGCAATCCGACACCTTCAACCGCCAAACGGACTTGGCGTGACTGATATATGCCGTTAATTTGGTCAATGGTTGCCATCAGTTTTGCCGATTTTAAACGGTTTTTGGCATCAAATAAAAAGCCTTGTACAGCCGTTTCGGGCACAATTTGCGTGATAATAACCCCTGCCCGTTTGTATTGGTAACCGTCTTTATAAATTGATTTCAAAGCTTCCAGCGCACCGCCGACAATTTCCATACTGTCTGACGTCGGCGTATCGAAAGCCTTCACGGCATTACAAAAATATTGGGGCAAATCATTGCGAAAACGGCTTGTTTGTATCAATACTAATAAAGAAGCTGCATACGAATTTTGTTGCCTGAGCTTTTTGGCACACCGTCCGGCATGCGACGCAATGGCCTCGCTCATCCCTTTCAAAGTAGTAACGGGATATCCAAAACTGCGAGAAACGCAAATTTGCTTTTTGTCCTGCGCCTCAGTTTCTAATGTTTTGCAAGGAAGCCCCTGCAATTCTTGCCAGAGTTGTTCCCCTATGACTGTCATTTTTTTGCGGACAAAATGGCGGTCTAACCTTGTAAAATCATAAGCTGTTTGAATACCCTGACGTTTTAATTTATCTGAAAATCGCCTGCCTATCCCCCATACTTCTTCAATAGGCGTTAACATCAACGCTTTGAATCTTTTTTCTTCGGTATCAATCATACACACTTGATTGTATTTTTTATATTTTTTGGCAAAATGATTAGCAATTTTCGCCAATGTCTTGCTTGGCGCCACTCCCATTGAGACGGGAATGCCTGTATCATGCGTTACTTTTTCGGCAACATAGCGGGCAAAATTTTCCAAATCAGGGATACTTGTTAAATTTAAAAAAGCTTCATCAATCGAATAAACTTCAATGTCGCCCACTAACTGGCTTAAAATTGACATCACACGGCGCGACATATCGCCATACAGTGTTTGATTAGATGAAAATACATTGACATGAGCGCGTTTGATTAATTCTTGAATTTGATAAAATGGGGCACCCATACGAATCCCCAAAGCTTTGGCTTCATTTGAACGGGCAATTACACACCCGTCGTTATTGCTGAGCACTACTGTCGGTTTGCCGTTTAAATCAGGCCTGAAAACCCGCTCGCAACTGACAAAAAAATTATTGCAATCAATCAATCCGTACATGAGAAAACTTTCGTTTTTGATTATGAACGGAATACGTCACAATGCCCCAAATCAAAAAATTGTTCTGACCCGTAATGCGAATGGGGCGATATGTTTCATTGGCAGGCACTAACCATATGCCATTTTTATTGATTTTAATGAATTTCACCGTAAATTCCCCGTCTACGTAACAAACAGCCATTGCGCCGTCAAAAGGCGGTAAGGATTTGTCAATAACAAGCAAATCCCCATCATAAACGCCGGCATCTTTCATGCTGTCGCCTTGCACACGTGCCAAAAAAGTGCTGGCCGGATGGCTTATAAGCTCTTTGTTCAAATCCAACGCATATTCCATAAAATCCTGCGCCGGGCTCGGGAAACCGGCACGCACACCTGTATCGGCATAGGGCAAATCCACTTGGGAAGCAACATCCGCCCGAAAAAATTCAAGATTTTGATTGTTTGAATCCGACATTTTTTATCCCACTTGTTTTTACAACAATATCCCACATGTTTGATTTTCGCCCATTCAAAAGAACAAAACAAGAACATTTATAACATAACATAGGCATTTATGCAACTATACTTTTGAGTTTATACGTGCTTCCCCCGTTTAAAACGAAGCCGTTAAAGATGTAAAAAAATCGAATATAAAGATTTGTTTATATTGTTTACCCCCCCCCCACACAATTTCCATAATCAAAATAAGCCGTGTATGGATAATCGGAACAATCAATCTCAATTATTTTTTCGGGCGCAATAGTCTGAGCCATCGTGATAATTTCACAAGCGTCTTGAGCTAAATGCATGACCGTTACACCGTAACAATGTTCAAATGGCATATCAAAAGGCGAATATATCATTTCTAAACGAGGTATACGCGGCCCCCAATCCATAGGTTCATTTGAAATAAGCGGACTGTCCATTATTGATTTATCCAGCTCAGTATAATTAACGCTGGCCGTCGGATTACTATTATCCGTAAATTTGGATTTTTCTTCGACCAAAACATATAATTTTGACAAAGAATCAAGGACTTCATTTGCCTTATATCGTAATAATGCATATCTGAAACCGGCAATACTGCCAATCGAAAGGACGCCAATAATGGCCAATACGCCTAACATTTCAACCATGGAACGCCCATTTTGATTTAAATTAAACATCCAATCCTCCTTATCCCCATTTAAATATATTTGAAACAATAGACTATATTTTTAATAAAATCAATCAGATATATTTCATCAGTCCAATAAATCCGTAAATTTCGCCGCGGGATAAAGGATATAGGACGGCGACGACCCTGATTCATATTGGCAAGAACCTTCAACCAATTCGCCGCCCACCAAATTATAGATAACATCAATAATGCCTTGCGACACCTCATCGATACGTACACAGGCATAATATTTTTTCACGCCGTCTTTATATGTTTCATGCACAGCAATATCTGTAGCTCGGCCACCAACAGTTTCTTTGTCATAATGAATGTCCGATAGATATGCCGACCTGGGCAACGACTTGCCGTTTGAATCTATAAGGATCGGTTTTTTTACAAGCTTTGAAGCTATCTCAGCGGTTGCGGACATAATGCTGTAAGCGCGAATGCGATTCATGGCCAAGTTAAATCCCGCTACGCTACCGATAGATAAAATGCCCATGATGGCCAATACACCCAACATTTCAACCATGGACCGTCCATTTTGAGTTTTCATCATTGCCACTCCTTTAAAGATTAAACGTATTATAAAATATGTGTCAAAAAAACGTTTATCAATACATTTTTAAATACTTATAAATCTTTATATTTTCTTTATTAAATTAAGAGTTCATAATTAAATATATCTAAGGTTTTCAACTTGAAAAATAAATTTATTATTCCTCATTCACTCTCGATTTACTCAAAAGAAGTAGAAATAGAAATAAATTACATCAACATCTTCAATAAACATCTTGACACTTTACTCATTTTAAGCTATAAAAGCTCTGTTTTCGGTCCCGTAGCTCAGCTGGATAGAGCAACAGCCTTCTAAGCTGTGGGTCGCACGTTCGAATCGTGCCGGGATCGCCATATAAATAAAGGTAGGGGTTTCTCTATCTTTATTTATATAAGGTTATTTTATATATGGTTTGAACATTACATTTGAGGAACCAATTATCGGCAAATGGCAGCGAATAATGTGAGATAGTTCCAAATTTCAACAAGCGGGTACGTTATATAAACAATTGTCCTAATATCGACATATATAAACATGCTCTTTAGAATATTTTTATAAATCTTATGTTAAAGGCCAATTTGAATTTATTGTCAAAATACATAATTGCAAGGTATTGTCCACAATATACGTTAAATAGTTTCTATTAGTATAAATTGTGCTTAAATTAATTTGAAATTGTGCATACCATATTTATAAGTGGACATTTTATATGAATTTTAAATCAAAACGATTTGTTATTATTGGGGCTGGAAATGGAGGGCAATCTTTAGCGGGAGATCTTATACTCAAAGGAGTAAATGTTCAGGCCATTTATAACCGAGGTTCCGAAAAGATTAAACCGATTCAAGAAAAAGGCGGTATTCAATTATCAGGGCCAATTGTTAATGGATTTGCCCCTATTTCGTTAGTAACTTCAAATCTGGAAAAAGCTATAAAGGCAGGAAATATATTTTTGGTCGCCATCACAGCAAACGCACAAAAAGACTTTGCAAAAAAAGTTGCCCCTTATGTCAATAAATCACAAACATTTTTATTAATTCCCGGTTATATAGGAAGTTCTATTGCATTTGCCAGAGCGTTAAAAGATGCGGGAGTTCAAGAGATGCCACTTATAGGCGAAGCGCTTAGCCTCCCATATGCAACCAGACTAATTGCACCTGCTCATGCAGGGATAAAATCAAGAAAATTAATTTTTCCGATTGCAGCTTTTCCTGCCTCAAGAAATAAGGAATTATATAATAATATTAGACCAGCAATTTCTGAAACTATTTTATTTTCAAATACTTTTGAAATTGGCTTCAATAATCCCAATCCAATTTCTCACACTGTATATTATTTATTCAATTTGGGAAAAGTTGAATCAACAGAAGGTAAAATCGGCGATTTTCACAGCTGGGGTACGCCTATTGTTGATAGGATAAAAAACGACCTGGATAATGAACGAATTTCCATTACTCGTTGTATGGGTATAAAAGCTTATTCTTATAATCAGCTTGGCGAAATGGCATATAAAGATATTCATTATACACCTATTAAACAAGAGTTGGATAAACTACCTCCAACATCTTACCAAATACCTGACAGATTTATTGATGAAGATATACCAATGGGACTTATTCCTCTACAAAGTTTTGGGAAATTATTGAAAATTCCTACGCCAACTACTGATCTTATTATCCAAATGGCTAATATGGTAAGACAAAAAGATTTTGCCAAAGAAGGGACAAACATTACTAATTTAGGACTAAAAAAAATGTCCTCTGAACAAATGATAAACTATATTAATTTTTAAAGATTCAAAACAACAATTCACAACGACAATTTTACACACAATTCTATTTACATTTAAACTATATTGTCTTATAAAGAAAACGATAACCGAATAATATTTTTACACATGAAATGATGCCAGAGATTATTCGCTTTTAAACAACTATGCATTAAGGAAATAGGTATGACGCCTCACGAATTATCATTTAACGAACGTCTTCTTTTATTATTCGGCAGTTTCTTTAAAATCGCCCTTTTCGTTGTGGGCGGCGGTTTGGCTATGCTGCCCGTTATTGAAGAAGTTTTCGTCAAAAAACACAAGCTTTTAACCCATAATCAGATTTTAGATATGATTGTACTGACCCAAACGGTACCGGGTTTGATAGCCGTCAACGCCGCCGTGTATGTCGGCACGAAAATCGCCGGCGCTTTGGGTGCGTTAATCGCGCTGTTCGGCGTCATTTTGCCATCAATGGTCATTATTATCATAATCGCTTGGTTTTTCCCGAATTTAGACACAAACAATCCGTATCTTATCGCATTCTTTTTAGGTGTCAAAGCCTGTGTGACAGGCATGTTTATCGTCACAGCCATCCGCGTTGCGCGCAAAACCTTAACCAACTGGGTGGACGGCATTTTAGTGTTTTGCTTTTTTGTGTTGGTATTATGCAAAGTCAACCCCGGTTTGGTTATTTTGGCATCTGTGCCGGTCGGATACGCTTATGTCGTTATTGTGCATAAACGTCATATGAAAATGCAAAAGCTGATTGAAAAAAATTCTGATTTAGACGAGGCAAAAAATGACTAATATAACCCTCTTTCTTTTATTTGCCAAATTCGGCGCCTTATGTTTNNACATGATTATTCCACTGTTATACCATGCTTTTGTCGAAGTCGACCCCGTCTTCACATTGGAAGCTTTCGGGAACCTGTTATCGTTGTCACAAATCACACCCGGGGCCGTCAGCATTAACTCGGCAACATATATCGGGTTTGTCGAAAACGGCATCCTCGGTGCGGTTTTTGCGACAATCGGCCTTGTGACACCGACTTTTATCTTAGCAACAATTGCCATTTATACGTTAAAAAAATGGAAAAAAACAAACTTTATCCAAGGATTTTTAAAAGGCGCTCGATTGGTCGCTTTGGCAATGATTTTATGCGCGATTTTTATTTTCATGGGCATGAGCGTTTTTACCGCCCCGATTCCGTTTGAACAAATCGGAAACCTCATCGCCGGCAAAACCGTCACTATTCCCGAAAACTTTAGATTAAGTCCCCAAGCGTTATTGATTTGCATTTTAAGCATGTTCTGTTTGTATTACAACAAAATTTCGGTTACGTATATGTTGATTTTATCAGGCATTGTCGGCATCGGATTGAATGTGGCGGCTGCAGCATTTGATAAAACGGACATTGAAATAATTGCTCCAAAAAGCTTTCTATCCATTCAAACGATGGGATTCACTGACGATGCGCCGTTTGATTGCGACGATTGTATCAACGGCGAATGCGGCGCTTGGACAAATGCTTGTATTTGTTGGCGCGACCAACTAAATTGGTCTGGCAAAAATTGCGATGAACCTGCGCAAAGCTTTTGCAAAACAAATACCGATTGTCCGGCAAGCACCTATTGCAACATTGATAAAAATGCTAAATTGTGTGAGGCGGACACGCAAAACGGCGCTTGTTTTAAAACCATTTCGTATACACCGTTGAATATCAAAGGGCATCAAATTGTCATATCTCGCGCGTTGATGAGTCATTTTTCAGTTTCAAATTTTTGCACCTCTTTGGGGAGGGATTGGCGCCCTGCATCACGTGGCGATTTACAATGCAACGGCATGGGCATCGGTTGCGTTCATCCTGATTATATCGCAGCCTTTCAATCTAAAATGGGCATTCGCGGCTTTTTATGGTTGGACGAAACCGTACAAAATTGCCAAGCTTTTTACATAGACATCAACGACGGTGCCATTTATAACACACGCATGAATGCCGTCAACACGGCACAGGCATTGTGTATTCGCAGCTAACATGCTGGCATTTGAACAAGGTTAGAGGGAGGAAGCAATGAAACTTTATACATGGATAACCATTCTGGGATTTATTATTCTTCCCATCCTATCGGTGGATGCCAAAACGGTTTCCAATGAACGGTTGGCAATTGAAAACGAATATGCTGAACTGGAATATTCTTTTTCAAATCCGTATATCAAACTTAACCCGTTCGGACTAAATTTTGNNATATTGTGAAATTCCCGACACAAAAAGACGTTCAAATAACCCTCACCGTCACAGGGAAAAACGGCGCGCCCGATGTAACCCATACATTTAAAGGTTTTAAAACCGAACATGAAATTAATGTATTAGGATTATATCCGAACCATGAAAATAAAATCATATTGACGGCAGCGGATAAAAATGGGCAGAAACAAAGCACTGAAATAACTATTAAAACTCCAAAATCAAACAAACGTGCATTATTTGTCCCCCTTATTAAAAAACAATCCGAACAAAACCGTTATTATTTTATTTCGGAAGGCATCGCGTTTGACGAATTCGGAAATTTGCGCTTTGATTTTAAAAACGGTGATATGACCTATTATTTAGGCGGCGAATTGATTTCGGAATCACGCAATTTCGGCTTAAAACGCTATTCGATGTCGGGCGAATTGTTGCAAGAATATCCTTATCCGCAAGGATTTACATCTTTCACACATGGTATGGCCAAAAAGCCAAACGGCAACTTTTTAATTTTGGGCAGCTTAATCGGCAAAACAGCTCAATTTGAAAATAAAGAACAAGCAACCCAACGCGACATCATTATCGAGTTGGATTACAAAACGGGCGCACATGTTAAAACTTGGGATTTGGCTAATGTTATGAATCCGGACCGTTCGGTCATTATCCGTTCGGCAACACAAAGTTATGGGTTAAACAATTGGTGCCATTTGAACGGTGTCAGTTACGATTCTGATGATACAAGCTTGGTTTTGTCCTGCCGCCATAACGGCATGATAAAGATTGACGATGAAACGGGCGATTTAATTTGGGTTTTCGGCCCCAAACTCGGTTATGAAAAATCGGGGCGCGATGGCAAAGGGCCCGCAATTTTTGACAAAGTTTTAACGGGTGTGGATAAAAACGGCCAACCTTATGATGAAAATTTTCAAATGGGCAAAACCGCTGACACAGGCTTCAAATGGCCGACAAACTC
>DLOI01000054.1:11156-13440 GCA_002477185.1 Alphaproteobacteria bacterium UBA7488
CGACACCCTACTCCGTGGCTTCAATTTTCAAAGTCAACCCTATTGCCATGACAGTCAAACAAATTTGGCGCAAAGATTTGGATGATTATTCTCAAGTCGGCTCCAGCGTTTTATATGACCCTAATCAAAAAGAAGTTGTAGTTTTCATCAGCCAGATCGAAGATGACGGACAAAACGGCATTTCATACGGAAAAATTCTCCGGTACGATTTTGATACGCAAGCTTTACAATTTGAAGGGTTAATATACCGCGGCGGCAATACGCATTTTTATCGCCTTGAACCATTTGAATTTTATAAAGATTGATTTAATTTAGGTTGGCTCATTAACTGTAAAACATTTATTTTATAAAATCTGCCCTATTTCCAAAATTGATGGAAAACGTTTTCTTTTTGAAACGGTTCTTGCGCCGTTTGCAAAATCATACCCCCTGCTACAGTGGCATTTGTCAGCGTATCGATTAAAATAAAACGCCCCAACGCGGGATTTGAAGTGAAAGAATCAAAATAAATATCTGACACCGTTTCCACAACCACTTTTGCAATGCTGTTGCTTTCAACCGGTTTGCCGGCGTCAATGGTCATTGTATCCACATCCAAAACATAAGTAATCTCTTTAACAAAAGCTTTCACTTCACGCGCACCGATACGCATCACGTATTTTTTGCCAAGATTTAAGTTTTGGGTATCCATCCAAATCAAATAAGCATAAAATTGGTTGGCGCATTGCGGTATTCTTTTTGCAGCGACAATCATGTCGCCCGCACTGACATCCAATTCATCTTGCAAAGTCAAACATACCGTTTGCGGCACGGTGGCAACCGATAAATCGCCGTTTGCCGTTACAATGCCTTTGATTTTCGTTTTTAATCCGGAAGGCCAAACAACCACTTCATCCCCAAGGCTATAACGAAGATAAATTTACGAGCCGCTGTACCCGCGAAAATCACAATTCGGGCGATTGACATATAAAACGTTAAAACGAAAATCATTTAAATTAAAGCGGTTGCCGACATCCATATTTTCCAGAGTTTCAAGCAAAGTCGGCCCGTCATAAAACGGCATCTTATCGGATTTTGTGACCAAGTTGCCGCCATCCCCAGCACTGTCCGCAATGGCACACAGCGGGATAATTTTTAAATCATCAAAGCCTAAGTGTTTGGAAAAATGTATAAATTCATCTGTTATCGCTTTAAATTTATCTTCGTTATAGCCAATTAAATCCATTTTGTTAACGGCAAGAATAACATGTTTGATACCCAACAATGATATAATATAGGCATGGCGCCGCGTTTGAGATTTCATCCCCTTTGATGCGTCAATTAAAATAATCGCCGCATCCGCGTGTGTGGCACCCGTAACCATATTGCGCGTATATTGCACATGCCCGGGACAATCGGCAATAATAAATTTGCGTTTATTTGTGGCAAAATAACGATAAGCCACATCAATGGTAATGCTTTGTTCGCGTTCGGCCTTTAACCCGTCCAACAATAAAGAAAAATCTAAGCCTTCATCTTCTTTCATGCCCTTTTTTAAGCTGTCCTTTTTAAGCGCTTCAATTTGATCGTCATAGACCAGATTGCTTTCATACAATAACCTGCCAATCAAAGTTGATTTGCCATCATCCACTGACCCGCAAGTTAAAAATTTCAACAAACCGTTATGAATGTTTTGCGCCGACACATGAATATCCGACATTTAAAAATACCCTTCCAATTTCTTTTGTTCCATTGAAGAATCCCCGTCAAAATCAATAATGCGCGTACAACGTTCGCTGCGTTTGGTCTGCATCATTTCCGCGATAATAGCCTCATACGAATCAGCTTCGGATTCTATCGCACCGGTTAACGGATAGCATCCAAGTGTACGAAACCGAACTTTTTTCATTTCAATTTGCTCACCATTTTCAAGCGGCATACGGTTATCATCCACCATAATCAAAGCGCCATCTCGACGGACAACCGGACGGACTTTGGCAAAATACAACGGTACAACGGGTATGTTTTCCCGAGCAATATATTGCCACACATCCAATTCCGTCCAATTTGACAAGACGAAACACCGCATGCTTTCGCCAAGGTTTATTTTGCCGTTATATAAATCCCATAATTCGGGGCGCTGGTTTTTCGGATTCCACCCGTGATATTTGTCGCGAAAAGAAAAAATACGCTCTTTCGCGCGCGATTTTTCTTCATCTCTGCGCGCCCCGCAAAAAGCAACATCATACTTGCCTTCTTCCAATGCCTGTAGCAAGCTTTGTGTTTTCATCACATCGGTAAATTT
>DLOI01000054.1:13451-13579 GCA_002477185.1 Alphaproteobacteria bacterium UBA7488
CATGCCCATGGCGCGCCCTTCTTCATTGATATGAACGGTTAAATCCAATTTGTTTTGACGGCAAAATTCATCCCGAAACGTCAACATCTCTTTGAATTTCCATGTCGAATCAATATGCAACAATTTAA
>DLOI01000054.1:13607-15955 GCA_002477185.1 Alphaproteobacteria bacterium UBA7488
CATGACCGATGAATCTTTACCAATGGAATACAGCAAAACAGGACGTTCAAATTGTCGATATGCGTCCAAAATAATTTGACAGCTTTCGTCCTCTAAAAGTTTTAAATGGTTTAAATTATAAGTGGGAGACATCATATTATTTTCCGTAAATATAAGCGCTAATTCAATTTAATTATGCACGGCTTGTAAATCAAGTTTGCCATATGTTAAAACAACCTTATCAACCGTCACGGGTATTTCGTAAATTAACCATGCATCATAAGCGCCATAACGCATATTTAAATGGGGCAACGCTTTGATCGAAAAATCCACCAAAAAAGCATCATCATTTACACGTTCATATGTTTTATCGCCCGATTTTAAGATAAACAAATTGGGATTAAAAGATGCGCCGCCCGCCTCTTTCTTTTGTACCGATACATGTGCCAAAACAAATTTCATACCTTCCTGAGGATGGTTATAAGATTCTTGCATAATATAATCGCCGGTATAAATTTGAACCTCACGGGTGTGCTTAAGTTCTTGTTCATATTTTAACGGTTCAACTAATTCAACATCCCACCCGTCAATAACGACAGCAAAAGCCGGACAAACAAATCCCGCAATCCCTAAAATCATCATGCACATACCGATAAAAAGGCGGCATGGTCGCCGTATAAATTTAACAATGCAAATTTGATGCCCAAGTTCGGCTAGATTAAATCCATTAAAGTTTTGATGCATATTACCTCTCATATTTATACGCTTTATAAGATGTGTACGGTTTGTTAAACGATAATGACATATATTGGTTATTACCTAAGTCCAATTCTTTCGCGGCAATATCTCGATTACTGCCAAAACCGACCAAGAAATGCCCGTTTGTTAAGGGTTGATAAGACCCCATAAAATGAACAGATTGACCCAATTTGAATTCTCGAAAATCGATAACTTTTTTATTTTCTTCATCCAATTTAAACGCTAGCAAGCGCGATTGATATAAGTTATGCAACACATTTTTCCCCGTTAGTTTTTCTTTTATTTTCGGATTAGGAAAACGGTTATCAAACAAAACCAACCATCCGTCTTTTGTCATTTGAGCATCATGTTGGCGCAAAAAGAATTGTTCATCCGATAAATTAAAATCGTCCGATAACCCACCAAATTTCCACATTATTTTTCCGCTTATCCGGTTAATTTTAATTACCTGCGAACTGGCTGCAAATGATACAATTAAATTTTCATCATTCGGATCGACGGCAACGGAATTTAAATGCAAATAGTCTTGATAACGATTCAAATTCGGATTATTGCAATCTTCCATACACATATTAAATAATTCAGGGTAATCACTGCCGCGCCATTTAAAAATAACTTGGCCATTTTTAATTTCCTGAATCACAGGTACTGCGATTTTTTTATTTTTCCACGGCACACGTTCATCAAAAGCATGATAATAACCGGTTATTAAATAATGCCCCTCGCCCAACATCTGAAATGCATGATTTTCAAGCGGATAAGCCGAATGCCCCTCATTGGGTAACAATTGCAAACGGTCAATGACTTTAAAATTTTCGTCCATAATAATTTGTTCGCCGAAAAAGTAACTGAGCGGTGTTAAATTATTAAATTGGCGAAACACACTGTAATAGACATCCCCATTTTTTAAAACATATTTGTTTAAATTTGCCATTGTCCATGGGGGTGTTTCATTGGCACGGTAATAAACCAATTTCCCCGTTTCATCGATAATATATGCATACGACGGCACATCAACACTCATCGATGACGGCGTAACATATAAATCGCCGCGATAATTTGGCACACTTTTAAATTCGTATTCCGACAAGCCGTGCATAGCGGTAAATAATTTATAAACTGAATCACCGACATGTATCGAAATATACGCTTTGGGCGAAAGTTTATTTATACGGACGGCTTGCACTTCATTCCCGACAGAAATTTTAATCGGCCGCAAGGTGTTCATTGATATGGCATTATAATCATAATTTTGAAAATCAAATGGCGGGATAAGCTTTTCATCATTGACACGGATATAGTTTTCATCCATTTTGTCGGTGCCCCGGGGCGTAAATACAAGTGTGGCGATTTCATAATTACCGTCGTTTTGTATGGCAGCCGACGCGTTGGTCAAGCAGGCCCCACAAAATATCGCAACTATTGCCACAACTACTATAAGTTTCAACTCAAATTTTTGACGCATAACTTCTCATTTCATAAATATGTAAACACTATATAAAATTAAATGCATTTATGCAACACAAAATGACATTTATTTTTCAATTTTCGGCACATTTTATACGAATTTTTAATTTAAGCGCGACAATAAAATAATACCCCCCCCCCCT
>DLOI01000054.1:15969-23807 GCA_002477185.1 Alphaproteobacteria bacterium UBA7488
AATAACTTATCCAAAAATTGTCTTATTAATAATCTTATATAATATAATAGATTTAAATATTTTGGACTGACTATTGGACAAAATTATTGATTCAGCTGAAAATAAAGGGTGCATATTTTAAATTAATTCAGTTCCGAAGTAAATTTTACAACACAACACTTTATTGAAAAATATTTTAAAATTAAGGATTGTTAAATATCCTTTTTCCAGAAAATTTGGCAATTTGTTATTTAAACATTGCACCATGGCGCCAGATATTTTCCGCTGCAGTGGTCGGCGTGTCATCTGCTTCGTGTATAACAATGCCCGGGTGCATCACAAACGGTTTACGGCTGCCTAAAATACCTTGGATAATAATTCTTTTCGGCGGTTGTCCCACTTTAGAATATATCGGCATTAATTTAAGGGCGCCCAGTCGGCCATTTAACGCCGTTAAAATTTCGGGAACAGATTCGGTGCGGTGAATAATCGTAAAAGTCCCTTTTGCTCGAACATGTTTAACACAAAAGTCAATCCACTTTACAAGCGGAACACTTTGTTGATAGGCAACTTGTACCTGAGGATGTGCCCGCGCCGGCGTTTCGGTATAAAACGGCGGATTTGTCACAACATGGTTAAACAACATCCCATGTAAATCGCCAATTTTATCGGTTAAATTACCTTCGACAATATCCATTTTGCATCCGTTCAAGATTGCATTTTCACGCGCCAACGCCGCCAATTGTGTTTGAATTTCCAATCCGGTAACGTAGATATCGCTCACACGCGCGGCAATACTTAACCCGACAATGCCTGTACCGCATCCGACATCCAAAACACTGTCATGCGGTTTAGCATCAACGGCAGGNNCCAAAATCGCATCGGACGTTGCTCGATAGCCAACTTTTGGTTGTTTTAACTTGACTTTGCCGCCTAAAAAATCGTCTATGGTATATTGTGTCATGAATATATCATACCTTTTAGCGAACATAAATGCAAACAGATTGTAAAAATAATTTTATTATGGTAAAGTAAATACTCTACTTTTTATGACAATACAGGAACTCAATATGCCCTTATGTTATCCGGATTATACGAACAGTATTTTAAATTTATCCTCAAGCCTTTTAAAACATTATACACATTCGGAACCATGCCCGACTTTGTCATGCCTTGATGATGTATTGAAAAAAAAGTATAAAAATGTTGTCCTTATCATTTATGATGGTATGGGAATAACGCCTTTAACGCAAAATTTACACACCGATTCATTTCTAAGGCGCCATATAAAAAAAACAATCACGTCGGTTTTCCCACCGACAACAACCGCAGCAACCACAACACTATATTCAACATTATCGCCGATACAACATGGCTGGCTCGGGTGGGCTTGCTATTTTAAAGAAAAAAATCAAATCATCGAATTATTTACGGGAAAGGATTTTTATACGCAACTGCCCGTTGACATTCAAGTTGGCAGCGTTTTAAAATATGAAAATATGTGTTCACGAATTGAAAAAGCAACCAATAATCATGTGAAAACGCATAGGGTGTTTCCGCCATTTCAACCCCAGGGGGTAAAAAGCGTACCGGAACAGTGTCAAAAAATTGTTGATATTTGCTCACAACAGGGTGAAAATTTCATTTTGTCTTATTGGACAGAACCCGACCATACAATGCATATACAAGGGCCAACCGCCGAATCTGTCAAAATCATATTAAAGGAAATTGATAGTGAAGTGGAAAAAATGTGCCACAAACTCAACAATACATTGATTATTATAACAGCCGACCATGGCCAAATTGAACGTAAATCGACCTATTGCATTAATGAATATCCAAAGCTTTTAGAGTGTTTAAAATACCCCTTAAGCCTGGAAGAACGCGCCGTCAGCGTTTTTGTCAAAGATGGGATGCACAAACAATTCGAATCGGCTTTTAAAAAACACTTGTCAAAAGATTTTATTTTAATGACCAAGGAACAAGTTTTATCCGAGCATTTGTTCGGCTACGGCACGCCACATCCGAAATCTTTGGATTTTATCGGCGATTGTTTGATTATTGCCACCTCCGACAAATCCCTGATTCAACACGTGCCGGGTGAAGCGCCTCAAGAAAACTTAACAGGCATTCATGCCGGCCTGAGTGCTGACGAAATGTTGGTGCCATTAATATTGATAGAGAAAAAATAATACAAAGTATGAAATTTTTTCTTGACAAGCAATGACGAATATGATAAAAAAACGTCATTGACCTTTTGGGGGTATAGCTCAGCTGGGAGAGCGCTTGAATGGCATTCAAGAGGTCAGCGGTTCGATCCCGCTTACCTCCACCAAAAAGCAAACGGGGTGCAAATGGCATCCCTTTTTTCATATTCGAAATGCCAAGAGAATTTGTTTTTTTATTAATCCGGGGCAAACCGACCGAAACGCTGATAGCGGTTGAAGGCGTATGCTCAGCGTGTTAGCAACGGTCACAACTTACCTCGGAGCGGGGTAAATACAACTGAGGATTAATCGTTTGACCGCTGTTTTTTTTTCTTATTTTCCCTAAAGCAAAACTATCCGTTTAGGAAGTTTTTGGTTTGGCTTAATGAAATAATTTCCGTTGACAATAAAATCAAAAAAAGTACTATTTTGTCATGAAAAATAAAATCGTACTTATTATTTTATGTCTTTTTTTAAACGGTTGTTTCGAAGGGAATGAAACATCAACGGCCGCGAAACATACGACCGCCCCATCCGCCGAACAAATAAACCAAATCTGTGCCGCCGATACATTTCAATCGGCACCTCAAACAATTGAAAACCAATCCGACAAAGGTTATAACCCCTATCGCTTGGCCCAATTTCCGATGGGATGCCAATACAAGGGCCGAATTATGCGCCCCGATTTATGACCCCGACGAATTGGGGGATGAAAATACAGACCTAGGGGGCAGCTATATTTATGCCCCAATGAAACGCCTGTATTTTCCCGATGATTACTTATCCGCTTTAAGGGAAAGCACATCAAAAACAGCTGAAATTGATGATTATGTTGGTGTTTGGTCGCTTGCTACCCGACATGATATGGATGGAGAAGTAAAAAAACTTGAGGATGGCTCGTTGGAAGTTCGAATTTACGCCGATATTTATACCTGTCATGACCTAATTGTCAAGGGACGTAATTATTTGGTTTATTTTTGCACAATGGATAAAGAATCATCTATTTGGCAAGACACACCCAAACCGGCAAAAGAACCGTATGATGCATATTTATTATTGGAATATAATTGTAGCGAATATGATATTAATTTTGATATTTCCGTGGAGGTTTCAAAACATTTGCCATGTTTGCAATTTATGCCGGCATTGGAACATTATTGGAACAAAAATGCTTATTATGATACAAGTAAAGCCCCTATATGTTCTTCACGCGACTCTCGCACACAGTCAAATGAGTGGAAAAAAATCCGATGAGAGGGAATAATTTCCCCCTCATCGGCAATTTAAACGTATAAAAGTCTATACAGACGCATAAAATTGTATTGACAAAGTGTCTAAAAAAATTATAAAATCACATTATGAAAAAAAATATATTAATGACTTTGATGTTTGGAATGTTTTGGGGTATTTGTATACAAACTTCCGTCAATGCCGCCGTTCAAAAAGAAAATGGCTTTGTTCAAAAAAACGAAACGGTTAATATTTTTACGAAAATATTAAATGAACAATCAAATAAAAAAAATGGCTTTTCTAAAAAAAACAAAACGGTTGATACTCTTACGAAAATATCTAATAAAGGACAATCCTTGGACAAGTATGACCCCTACCGCTTGGCACAATTCCCGATGGGATGCCAATACAAGGGCTACGAACTATGCGACCCGATTTATGACCCCGACGAATTGGGAGATGATTATATTGACAGAGGGAGCAGCTACATTTATGCCCCGATGACACGCCTGTATTTTCCCGATGACAGTGCATTTTCTGATAGGAAAACCACCCCTAAGGCAGCAGAAATCGATGACTATGTGGGGAAATGGTCAGCAGTGACCGCACAATATGACTACGGAGAAATCAGGAAATTAGGGGGTAATTCTTTAGAAATTAAAATAGGGATGGATATTTATACCTGTCATGACCTGATTGTCAAGGCGCGCGATTATTTGGTTTATTTTTGCCGGATGGATAAAGAATCATCTATTTTACAAGACACGCCCAAACCGGCGAAAGAACCTTATGATACATATTTATTGTTACATTTTAATTTTGAAGAAGAACTGAGTAAAAAAACGAGACTTTCCATTAGACCCGTTAAATATTTACCTTGCTTGCAAGAGGTTCCGTCGGTGGATGCCATTTGGTTCGGCAAGGGGTATAACGGTCCCGCCCTTTCTCCTTTATGTTCATCTCAAAGACTCCCATATAATTGGTTGACTTATTGGGAAAAACCCGATAAGGGGGAATAATTTTCCCCCTTATCAATAACAATTTAAACTTGTACGGACCAACCATCCCAAAGAACTTTGCCACCTTTCATAAGCATATCATGCGTCCATTTGTTTCGCGCAGGACTTAATCCTTTTCGGTGCGATTGTTTGGCTGCTTCAAAGAAATCTCGTTTTTCTACGGCGTCAAAAAATTTCGGCCAAAATNNAGAAATTTATAGGTTAACCCCTTTGGCCCTCCGTCAGATGTTTTGGGAACGGTTGGGTCGCGCTTATCATTTTGTTCGACTCCCTGCCCCATATTATAAATCATATCCAATACTGCCAATTTTCCTTCGGGATGCAATCGGTCAAACCGTTCACCAAATTTTCGATCGCTGCGTAATAATTCCAAGTATTTTCCCATACGTTCAAAAGCAACCTCTTTGGCCTTATTTTCATCGATTTTAAAATTACCTTTATACCCTTCGGCTTTTGTATTGGGATTCTTATTATAAATATCCTTCAACCGTTGATATTCGGCTCGTTTTTCAGATTCTTCAGCCTCTCTCCATTGTCCGTTCGCATCTTTGACCAGCAAGTCGACTTTTTTAAAATCTTCTAACTCCCCTGCATTAATCCCGACACCATAGGTAACATTGCCCGTTGTATCAACATACGGATGCGTTACATAACCTTCATGAGTGCGCTGTTTTGCAATTTCGTAATAAGTATCCATCAACTCTTTATCATTTTTAAAATCGGATATTTGAATATTATTATAATTACCGCTTGTCAAAATTTCAGCTTTTTTGAAAGCATCATTAATAATCGGACTCATATGGCTCGCCCCAAAGTTTACGTTGCCTGTCAATGCTTGAATTTGAGAATTTATCAAATCCAAAGTCGGGCTGTCGGGCATAACTGTGCCACTTGGGTATAAACCCATATCCTTTTGAAAGGCTCTTATCGCCTCAAACAATGCCGAATCCGGAAACTTAGTCATGCCGATGGACGGATCGGGGGAATAATAACCCAGTGCGGCCAACGCCTGTTTGATGACAATCGTATCCTCGGACGCGGCATAACGCGGGCCTACGGATTCTTTCAATATGATTTTATCATCCTTCGTTTCATCCTTTTCTTTTCCTTGTAAATCATCTTTTTCCTTCTCGTTTTCATGGTTTTCATTTTGATTTTCTTTTAAATTTTGTTGGTCTTTCTTTCCATCTTGCAACATTGGATAAAACCCGTCCATTATCCTTTGATGTTCCGCAAGGCTGTGCCGCCGCCCACAAATGCGATCATAGGCCGAAACCGTTTTGCCTTTGCGTTTATAGGACGGTACATGTATGATTTCTCGGCATACTTGTCCGGAAGACAACCAAGGTTTCTTATAAGACGGCAAAATCCGGGGTTTTATTAAAGCATTGGGATCTGTCACATCGGTAAATTTAAACATATTTTTTAAAAGTAAGTTTTTCATGTTTCCTCCTTATTATTGAAAAATTAAAAAAAGCTTGCAAAATTTTTTTTGCAAACTCAAGTTATCCCGCATCATAATGTAAACTTATCCGAAAGAAAATTTTGCCGGTTTGAAGAATGATTTAATCCCGTCTTCTTCCTCATCCTTCATTTGATTAAAAACAGATGTTGTTTTAGGGCCGATATCATTATCCTCTTTTAATGGATTGTAACTTTCTTTTTTTTGCCCTAAAGCATTCAACCCTTGTTGCAATGTACGCTGAGCAAAATTTCCGATCTTTGAAACTGTATCTTTTAAAGTATCTTGCGGTATTTCTTTTCCCCGATTATTTTCAACCATATTTTCAAAAGCGCCGATGTTAACCGTATTTTTTATTGTCGGCAAACCGTTATTAACTAAAGCTTTTTTTGCTTGGGTTGCCGTTTTCGGTCCGATAATACCATCTTCTTTTAAAGACGGTTCAACACCCAAAAGGTTTAAGCCTCTTTGTAGGGCTTTTACGCCACTGTCAGCTACATTATTCGCTAATTGTTTAAATGCATCATTGATTGGTAGATTATCTTTTGTTTTTAAATCTTTTGTCTGTGCAGGAATCATTTTATTCGCCATCGGACGAATCATCTTGCCCATTTCATCATATTCTACGGGATTATTGCCGTAAAAGTATTGATAAAAACCTTGCGCTACTTTATCTAGCATTTGACGCATATTATTATCATTCGTATCAAACATAGAAATTTTTTGTAGCAGGCGTGCTTCATCATGCGTTAATTCATTTACAGGTTTTAACATAATATTTTCAACGGGGTTGTCATTATCTTGGAAAGCTTTGAATATTTGTGATGCTTTGGCATTGGCTTCATTCGTATTCAATGCAGATTTTTCTGCAATTTCGGCCCCCGATTTTGCTTCAATCGCGGCATTTGACGATTGACTGGCTTCAACACCATCGGCATTATTGACATTACCAACTTGATGTGTTGGAGCATCATTCGCGGTTGTAGTAGAGGCTTGGTTAGTTCTTTCGCTTTGACGCGGTAGATTAATTTTTTGCCCCTCCTTTAAAGACGTTTGTTCATTAATATTGCCATAAAGTTTTTCATTTTGCTTGGCATCCTTTTCAAGCTGTTTTTTCAGATCTTCAACCGACAACCCTTCTCGCTTGGCGATTTGTTCCAATGTTTCGCCATCTTTGGCTCGAATCGAACGCTTATCCAATGAATCTATCGGATATCTTCGAAATTTGTCTTTGTTGGCAATAATAATATTTCGAAAATCGTCTTTACTCATTTTTATGCCCTTTTTATCAAATGCATCATAAAGGGCACTGCCGATAAAAATAGCATCATCATCAGTTTTTACATCAATATTTTGGTTTTTAGCACCATTAATCACATCATCCGCCGCGGCAGCCGCTCGTATTTCCGCNNTCCGCCTCCGTCAAACCGGCAACACGCAAGGTATACCCATACGAAATATTCCCCCAAAAATCATGGTCATAAACATTTTTATTATCCCCCGGGATATTACCGGCAAATATGACCGCCGGTTGACCTTCGGCGTTTTTTTCTTGCTTGGAATAATAACTGTCAAAAATTTCTTTACCTTGAACTTTATGATCCCACTTGCCACCACTTCTAAAATTTTCATGAATTTGCGGATACGTTTTAACGCGTTTGCCGAGTTCCGAACTAATCATTTTGCTAATCCCTGCAATCGGTGATAAAGCGGCTGTTGCCATATTCGGCAAACTTATTAATTTTTGTGAATATATATCCTTTATTTGTTGAACCTCAGGATCTGTATGCCGAGATTGCATGTCATTATAAACAACTTCCAACATTTTTTCAAATGCTTCGTCACCCTTTTGGTTGTCTTGTTGTTTTTGATTAACTTGCACATTCGTTTTTGTCATTTTTCTCTCCTTCTATAATTAATTGTTGTATTTTTATGATATTT
>DLOI01000054.1:23866-24027 GCA_002477185.1 Alphaproteobacteria bacterium UBA7488
ATTAATGTTCTGTGCTACGTGGTTTTTAATGTTTACTCCTTACTTGATAATTAAAATTTTGTTTGATGTTACATATGATTTTAATATTCGATTACTTATTAATCTTTTTTGTGTCATTATTTTGTATAATTTAATTTACAAAAAAAACACGCTCAAAGTTG
>DLOI01000007.1:0-2259 GCA_002477185.1 Alphaproteobacteria bacterium UBA7488
GTTCTTGGACGGTTTGACCCGCCGCCACCATCATCACGACGGCCGCCACACCAATCATTATCCCTAGCGTCGTTAAAAATGTTCGCAGTTTATATGAAGTTATGGATATCCAAGATTCCGAAAGGACTTGCCGTATCATTTTGATTCCTTTTTGTATTGTGCCAAAGTGCCGTCAAATCCCACCTTGCCGTCATGGATTAAAATTAAACGTTTAGCATATTCGGCCACATCTTCTTCGTGCGTTACCAAAACAATGGTAATGCCTTGCTTATTCAAATCGGTAAACAAAGCCATAATTTCATCGGAAGTTTTGGAATCCAAATTGCCGGTCGGTTCATCGGCAAAAATTAAAACGGGATTATTTATCAAAGCCCGTGCGATAGCAACCCGTTGTTGCATACCACCCGATATTTGAGATGGCAATCTGTCTTCATAACCTTTCAAGCCGACCCTTTCCAACATTTGAACAGCGCGATCATATCTTTCGCCGGCACCCACATCGGCATAAATTAGCGGCAAAGACACATTATCGGCAATCGTGCGTTTCATCAAAAGATTAAAGTTTTGAAAGACAAAGCCGATTTCCTTGCCCCGAATATGGGCAAGTTGTTCATCGGTCTTATCTGCAACCTCTAAACCGTTGAGTTCATAATGCCCACTGGTGGGTCTGTCCAAACATCCCAAAATATTCATTAAAGTGGATTTGCCTGAACCGGAATGCCCCATAATTGACACAAATTCGCCCTGATTTATGGAAAAAGAAATATGCTTTAAAACCTCTTGTTTCAAACCGCCCGCCATAAAGTAGGTTTTGCACAAGTCTTTAACTTCAATAACTTTGTTTTTTTCTTTTTCCATTAAAGCCGTCTGCTTTCATTAACGTTTTCTGCCGCTTTTTTGTAAGTACTCGCCAATAATTTCATCCCCCGGTTTCAATCCATCTTTAACTTCGACATAAGAAATATCGGATATCCCGCGCGTAAAAACAACGGGCACCACTTCATCCCCTTTTAATTGATAAACCAACCCTTGATTATTGGCAACTGTCGGTGCTTTAGCTTTAATATATTGACGCACAACAGCATTCGGTTTGTATTGTAAAGCGGTTGTTGGCACACGCACGGCATCTTGCTTATCTTGAATTTTAATATTCACAAACGCTGTCATACCGGGCAATAATTTGCGCGACGAGTTATCTACCTCAATCACAACAGTGTACATAACAACATTTTGTTCTTCCGTCGGAGACAACCTGATTTGTTTGACAATCCCTTGAAAATCATCATTCGGATGCGCATCCACAGTAAAAGTCACCAACATATCCGGCACAATCATTCCGATATCGGCTTCGGCAATGTTTGCTTCAATTTGCATCTTACTTAAATCTTCGGCTATTGTAAATAAAGTCGGCGTTTGTAAAGATGCAGCAACCGTTTGCCCCTGTTCAACCTCTTTTGAAATCACGGTACCCGACACGGGAGAAATAATGCTGGCATATCCTAAGTTTTGATTGGCTTTATTATAAGCTGCCAATGCAGACAATTCTTGTGCTTGTGCCGTTGCCAATGCTACTTCGGCATCTTCCAAATCGGCCTTTGCAATTAATTTATCTTTATATAAATTATCGTAACGTTCATAATTAAGCTTTGCCACTTTCAACTTAGCCTTAGCCAATTGCAATTGGGCCGCTGCATCGTTCATGTTTTCTTGCAAAACGGATGTATCCAAACGGGCAAGAAGTTGCCCCTCTTTAACCTCATCATTATAATCGGCCAAAACCGCTTCAATAATGCCGGACACTTGAGTTCCGACACTAACGGTATTAATCGGTTGAATTTTGCCGGATGCCGAAACTTGTTGAACAACTGGTCCCGTATCAATCCTTATTAATTCAAAATCTTTGCGCGAAAGCCCCGATTGACCATTGGTGTGCCGATACCAAAAGAAAGCGATAACCGCCAAAATGATAAGGATTATAAGCCAAGTTTTCTTTTTCATTTAATTAAACCTTCCGATTGCTCTGTATAGTTTTGCTTTGGCAGTTAAAACGCCATAAAACGACACAATATTTTCTTGTCGCGCCGTTGCCAACTGCGATTCGGCCGTCAACAAGTTGATAATGCTGCCCCGTCCGACTTGGTACATGGCAAAAGCCACGCGACGGTTTTCAATAGCGCTTTCCAAAACCGTTTTACTGATTTCGTAGGATGATATGGCTGTTTGATAGTCTTGAAAAGCTGTCCATACTTCATTGCGAAA
>DLOI01000007.1:2272-30995 GCA_002477185.1 Alphaproteobacteria bacterium UBA7488
AAAGCCGCCTGTTCCATTTGGTATTTGGCCCTTGATATTTTATAGGTATCGGAAAATCCGGTAAAAAGAGGCACGGATAAACTTAATCCCACATTTGTGCTGTATTGATACGGATTAGAAGTCTTCCAATCATCTTTATAGGCAACACCTGATGACACAGAAATAGAGGGTAAAGCTGATGCTTTGGCAATATTGACATTTTGCCGCGATACTTCCAATGAACTTTTGGAACCTTTAATTTCCGGGCGCAAAGATAAGGCCAGGTCAATCAACTCGGTAACTGATTTTTTTGTATCCAAATCCAATTCTTCCGCCGAACGTTTCGGCTTCATTAAATTAAAAGTCGTTTCGGGCGGCAAATTTAGCAAAGACGCTAAATCCCCTTTGCTTGTTTTGACGGCATTTTGCGCCTGAATCACTGCCAATTTAGATTGTTCATAACTGGTATTGGCAAGCAATTTATCACTGGCAGACACCAAACCAAGTTCAAATCGGCGCAATGCTTCATCATACGATTTTTTTAAAGATTCTTGCGTCGCTTTGGCACTGCGCAAAACCTCTTCGTTGCCAAGCAAATTGTAATAGGCTTGGGAAATATTAAAAACAATATCTTGCAAAGCGGAATTGTAGGAAAATTGAGCCGCCTGCAAATATGCCTTGGTTTGTGCATTTCGGGCCGTTCTGCCCCCAAAATCGCGCAAAAGCCATTCAAGGGCAACATTACCCGAATACGGGTCGTTATCAAGCGATTTTTCCTTTTGCTGTTTTAAATAATCCGATTCAAGTGTTGCACGCCCGGCAACAGAGGGCAAATATTCCGACTTTTGTTGGCCCAAGTCTGCCTCAGCCACTTTAACAGCCATATATCCTTTATTTAATTTCGGATTATTGCAAATACCGATGGAAATTAAATCCGTCAAGGTTAATGGCGCCTGCCCCACTTGTTTATCCAAACATCCCTGTGGCGCTTTTGCCCGATACACCGAAAACGGGTCGAGTTCGGCATTGGCATTGAAAGCTAAGGCAATTAAACCGATACACATAAAAAAATATGTTTTCATTTTCCATCCTTTTTGTTATAGTGATTATAATGAATTAAAAAACGGATTTCAATTATTTTTAAGGGCTGTTTCATGAAATATTTATTTTTTGTGTGTATCACACTTTTTTCTTTACAAATCAATGCCGAAACGGCCGTTTATTTTACACCGTCGTTGGATTGTGAAAATCAAATCATCCGTTTGTTGAACAATGCAAAAAAAAGCATTGATATTTCGGTATATTCCATTAATAACAATAACATTGTCGCCGTCCTTAAACAAACTCATAAAAGGGGCATTCCCATTCGCATTTTAACGGACCGCACCCAAGCTGCCGGACGCGGCGCCAAATCAATTGATTTGTATGAAAGCGGACTTGATATTCGTGTCCATTCCAAACACCGCATTGAACATAATAAATTTATGGTGGCGGATAACGAAGCCATTATTACAGGCTCCTATAATTGGACAAATCCCGCCAGTTTAAAGAATTCGGAAAATTGTTTGGTTGTTTGGAATGACCCCGATACGGTTATGAAATATAAAAAACGGTTTGAATACCTGTGGGATGTCAATTCTCCGGAAAAATCCGATGCCTGGTTTGCAAGAAAGATAGCAGAAAATAAACAAAAAAGCTTGTCATTTGGCAAAACCTCGCCTATAAGTAAGAAATAAGGAGGCTTTGATATGCAAGACTATACACACGAAATTGCTCATAAATTACATAAACTCAATCACTTATTTGAAAATGCCCAAAACGACAAAATTTTATGGGAAGAAATGCAAATCCTGTCAAAAAGTGCATTTGATTTGCAAGATGAACTTTTGCAACTTTTGGATAAACACGAAAAAACGGAAAAAGACTTAATTAAATTGCAAGCTGTATTTGACGCCCGCGAATTGGTTTGGGATTTGATAAATAAAATTGCCCTACGCGAAGTTGAAGTCAAAGAAAAAACATTCAAAAAATCAACACAAAAATCAGCCGAAAATACGGATAAAAAGGCAAAAAAATGATAAAAGATATAAAAGAACTTTCTTTTGAAGAGGCCATGGAAGAACTGGAAAGTGTTGTGCGCCAGCTTGAAACGGGGCGAATCAAATTGGATGAAGCTGTTAATTTTTACGAACGCGGCATGACACTTAAAAAATTATGTGAAGAAAAATTAACGACGGCAAAAGCCAAAATTGATATATTAGTACTTGACAAAAATAATAATATTACAGGAGCACAACCATTCGATGACACCCTTAAATCTTAAATTATCCGAAGCCAGAACGTTGGTCGACAAACTGTTTGATGATGAATTAAAAATACCCGAAGGGCGTGAAAAACGCGTTATTGAGGCGATGCGCTATTCTGCTATTGGCTCCGGTAAAGCATTCCGCCCTTTTTTGGTTTTAACCGTTGCTAAAATGCTTGATGTCCCTCAAGAACAAGCAGCACGTGTTGCCGTAGCTTTGGAAATGGTACACACTTATTCTTTGATTCACGATGATTTGCCAGCCATGGATAATGATACGCTTCGGCGTGGCAAACCGACAAACCATGTCCAATTTGATGAAGCGACGGCAATCTTGACAGGAGACGCACTGCTTACTCAAGCTTTTGAAGTATTGGCAAATGAAAAAACACATCCCGATGCCACAGTTCGTATCAAGTTAATTGAGGCCTTATCAAAGGCTGCCGGTACACGCGGCATGATTGGTGGGCAAATGATGGATTTATTGGGTGAAAAAGAACCTTTGACTTTAAAAGAAGTCGAACGCATGCAATCCATGAAAACAGGTGCATTACTCGAATTTGCCTGCACCGCTCCGGCAATATTGATCGGCGCATCGGATGAAATTATGCAAGCATTAAAAGCTTACGCCCATGCGATGGGGCTCATGTTTCAAATAACCGATGACATTTTGGATGTCGAAGGCGACAGTGCCACTGTCGGCAAAACGCTCGGCAAAGATTCCAAGGCTCATAAATCCACTTTCGTTTCGTTGCTGGGACTTGAAGAGGCTCGCCAGTTAGCAAGAGATTTGGGAATGGAAGCAAAAGCAGCCCTCAAAATATTCGATGATAAGGCAGACATGCTAAATCATACGACGAGTTTCATTTTGTCTCGCAACAAATAATCAGGTGTAACACATGTGCAAATAGTTTAAAAAGTTTCCCCTAAAAAATCTCTGAAATGAAAAGGAATAACCCTAAAACAAATATTTAATAACAATAGAGGTAAATATTATGGCCGAAAAACTGATGACCCCTGATCAGAGGGCAAATTTTTGGGATGCTTTGCATCAAGCTTATCCCAATCCAGCATGTGAACTTAATTGGACAAATCCGTATTCGTTAATGATTGCCATTATTTTATCGGCACAAAGTACGGATAAAAACGTCAATAAGGCAACCGAACCGTTGTTTAAAATTGCCGATACGCCCGAAAAAATTAAGGCAATGGGCGAAGAAAAGCTAAAAACATATTTTCGTTCAATAAATTATTTTAATAACAAAACGCGCGCCATTATCGGCTTAACAAATGTTATTTTGGAAAAATTCGGCGGTGAAATGCCAACGGATTTTGATACTTTATTGACATTGCCGGGTGTCGGGCGCAAAACGGCAAACGTGTTTTTAAACGTTGTTTACCGCGCACCGTTCATCGGTGTTGATACGCACGTTTTCAGGCTTTGCCATAGGCTTAAAATTTGCACAGGAAAAAATCCCGAAGAAATTGAACATAAATTGCAAAAATTGGTGCCTGACTGGTTTAAACCGGATGTAGCCTTGGCTTTAGTGTTGCATGGACGGTACATTTGCACAGCAAAAAATCCGAAATGTTGTGAATGCCCACTTTATAACGTGTGCATTGCTGACGAAAAAAAGTCTTGTAATTAAAGAAAAAAGCTTGGATTTTTGATAAATAAATGCTATATATTTTTTAAACAAAGGGAAATAATGAAACGTTTATTTATCTTGACATTTTTGGGCTGTTTTTTATTGATATCAAATTTGGCAGCAGCAACTGCCGATTTGAATGATTTGTTAAACGTTAAAAAACGCCCAAATACCCAAGGAACCATTTATACGGGAACACCTTTTGTATATATTGATTCGGATGAAGACACTTCTCAAAAACCTCAAAAATTTGAACCGTTGCCATATCAACCAAGTTATACGTTTGACATTAAAACACCGTTTGGTCAAAAAGCCGAAGCTTCTTTTGTACCGCACACAACCGACTTTACGGATAAAATTCAAGTTTTGTCTAACGGCGACGCTGTTATTGAAGAAACCATACAATTTATCAATACACGTCGCGATTATGCTTTTGAACGTGTCATCAGCAAATCAAACGCCGACGAATTAACGTTGGTCAAAGCCACATTGGACAATCGTGCGCTTTCAATTGTTGCGGACAAACGTCCGCCCTTAATGACGGTAGATGAAATGCCGACAGCATGGATAATTAAAGATTCAGAAATCCTTTCGCCCGGCGTTCACACCTATGTATTAACATACCTGCTTAAAAATGCTGTCCGTACAAACGGACAAATTGCCACATTACGCCTAAGCTTAACGGGGCCTCATTGGACTTTGCCGATTGAACGTTTTTCGGCAGTCGTCTTATTGCCAAATAAAACACCATTGTTTAATCAAGATGTACTATTTGGGGCTAACAATCAAAAAATACCTGAAACGACAGAAGTTTATACCGATGAAAACGGCAATTTTTTCTTAAGCCTTAACCGTCCGTTGCCCGCTTATGCCGACGTCAAAATTAATTTGGATTTCGACAAAAAAGCACTTGAAACCTCTACTTTTTGGGAAACTTTATTTGATAATGCAACCGATATGCTATTTTTAATTGGCGTAGGCATTTTAATTTTATACGCCATGGCAACGGCGATATTTTTAAAGTTTACCAAATCGGCACTTTACCCGATAAAAGAACTGGCGACCTATAATCTTATCACACTTAGGTACATATCGGGGAATGCTTTTTCGCATTCGTTTGCATCAAATTTAATCAAATATAATACCTATAAAAAAAAGCGCGTCCCATTCATTAAAATTTGGTCAAATATGTTGCTTAAATATCGGCATTTTGCTGGCATATTAGGGCGAGGATACGCCCTTTTTGACATACTATACAAATATGTCATAACTCAAGGTCTAATCGTCGGATTAATCATTTGGCAAGCATGGCGTGTTCAAATGCCCCTTGGCAGATTTCAAATTGCCTTTTTAATCATACTTGGCATTTTGAATTTATTTTTTATTTATTTTAAGTGCGAAAAACCTTATATTAAACGCGAAATGACTAAGTTTTTGGACAATGCTTTCAGTACGGATATAGGATTTGGGTTGTCGGTTGCATCAATTCAAGCATTATTTATTCAATTTTATCCTATTATGCTGGCACTGGGCCAACAAAAAGACTGGGTTAATTATATAAAACAGTACAAAATAAATTTTACGGGTTTAACATTTTTGGATGAAAAGGAGACATTTATATGAAATACACTTCAATTATCATGACATCACTGGTTGGTATTTTGGCTTTACCATCCGTATTAAGTGCCGAAACAATCAACGTTGACGCTCAAAAGAATTTGGATATTACCATCTATAATGAAAATCGTGCATTGGTCAATGATACACGTGCCGCGGATTTGACAAAGGGCAAAAATGCCATAGCTTTTGCCGATGTTTCCAGCCAAATCATGCCCGAAAGCGCTTTGTTACAGGGCAAAGACATCGAGTTAATGGAACAAAATTTCAATTATGATTTATTATCGGAAAGCTCATTGTTGGAAAAAGCTGTCGGCAGTACCGTGACGGTGGAATATATTAATCCGGCTACCGGCGCCATAAAACAAAACCAAGCCGAATTGTTGGCTGTCAACGGTATATCGCCTATTTTAAAAATCGACGGCAAAATTGAAACCCAATACCCCGGCCGTGTCATCTTTAACAAAGTGCCCGATAATTTATTGGCAAAACCCACATTGATTATGGATGTACAATCCAAATCGGCACAATCTCAAGATTTGGAACTGAGCTATCTGACGCGCGGTTTATCTTGGAAAGCGGATTATGTAGCTGAATTAAATGATGCCGAAAACAAAATGAATTTAAACGGTTTGGTAACTTTGAATAATAATTCGGGCGTTGATTATAGAAATGCGAATCTAAAACTGGTAGCGGGCGATGTCAATATCGTTCAAAATTATGTTCAACCCCGTATGATGAAAAGCATGGCTCTGATGGAAAGCGCCGCTGATATGGCAACGGGTGGTATGGCGGTTTCCAGCTTGTCGGATTTTTACTTGTACACTTTGCCGCGTAAAACGGATATTTTATCCAATCAAACGAAACAAGTATCTTTGCTCAGCGGCAAAAACATTAACGTGAAAAAAACATATGAATTTGACAACTCGTTAAGCTTGCTGTACACGCCGGAACTTAAAAAAGTAAAACCGACCATTTTCATCGGCTTTGATAATGAAAAAGACAATAATTTGGGTATAGCTTTGCCAAAAGGCATCGTTCGTTTATATAAAGCCGACAATAAAGGCAAAATGCTTATTGTCGGAGAGGACAACATTAATCATACGGCCAATATGGAAAAAGTGCGCNNGTTTAATTGAACTTTATATGTCCTTAACGATGGGAACGGCCTTTGATGTATTTGCAAATGCCAAACGTACCGAATATACGCAAGTCAGCTCTAAAGTATCCGAAATCGGATCAGAAATAACACTTAAAAACGGCGGAGATAAAAACGTTACGGTCGAAATTTATCAAAACTTTTACGGGACATGGAGAATCCTAAGCGAAAGCGTTAAAAGCGAAAATGTAAACGCTAATCGCGTTAAATGGACTGTTCAAGTGCCGGCGAACGGTGAAGCAAAATTGACATATAAAGTTCAATTAAACGCCAATTCGAAGAGCGTTGCATCATCTTCGGCCAAAACCGTGGCAAATTCGGTTCGTAAAAGTTAAATAGTCTGGAAAGTTGTCGGAACGTAATGAAACGTTTATACTTATTAGTTGTAATTTTTTTAATGGGAGGATTTTTATCTTTCCAAACGGTTGCACAATCACAAACCGTTAATGAAATGGATACGGCGTATGAAACCGTTCCGGCGACTTTTTCCATGAATAACATAAAACAATTATTGGAAAGAATGTCAACAAATCCCAGTGGCGAAGAGGATTTACTTCTTAATATGCTGCTGGCTACGCCTTACGAAAAACGCCAATATGTTTTTCCTCAACTGCATGAAAACCGCGCTTTGTCCAAAAAGATTTTAACGCATCCCGAAATTGCGGTTTGGAAGGGCAAAATGCCGACAAACTTGCCACCGCAGTTAAAGGATTATGCCGCACAGTATTTGCCTTACCTGCCACCGATTTATTACTTATACCTTGATCCGGATTTATGGGTTGCAAAAGAGACAGACAAACCGCAAAGTGGTCCGTTGGAATTATCGCCGCGCAATGCAGCCATCCATTTAATGCCCCACAAGGGTGAATTTTATACATACCCATCTCTTACAAGCCTTTATAAATTAAATCCTCAAACCCTTAAAAACTACAAAAAAACTGATTTAAAACCACAAGATGTCACACGCGTTCTTGACTCTGTCAAAGGATTAGAAGATTACATTGAGAATCAAAATGACCCGACAGAATTAAAACACGGTATTTTAAGTTTGATGGTTCGCAACAACCAAATTGAAAAAGATTTTATCGATCCTTTTGCCTCACTGGTTGCCCGTTTAAAGAAACTGAAACCACAAGAAGAAATTGACACCCTTTTTAAAAATATGGGATGGAAAAATGCGGATGATTTTGCTTTGATGGCTGACCGCATTTTAAAGGCACAACGCGTCAGCACGCTAAACCCAACCATCGCAATACAATTGCAAAAAGTGCGCGGGTACCCCGATAATCCGAAAAATGAAATGTTAAACAATTTAAAAATGTTTGCACGCATGCACGAAGCCGCACCTGGCGATGTTTATTTTGTTGCCCCGTATGCTGACCAAATCAGAAAACAATTAAAACCCAAGTACATTTTGTTACTTGGTACACCGGTTTATATTGAATAAAAAAGGAGTATGACATGTCTTGGACACCAGAAAAAATCAAACAATTAAAAAAATTATGGGCTAAAGGGAAAAGTACGGTCGAAATCGGCAGAGAACTCGGTATTTCTAAAAATGCCGTTGTTGGTAAAGTTCACCGTTTGGAATTGGATGCGCGACCATCACCTATTAAAAAAGCAGCTGCCCCTGCTCCGAAACCTCAAAAAATAAAACTAAGTGACAATAAAGGCTATATGACCTTGTTGGATTTAAAATTAAATTCATGCCGCTGGCCGATTGGCGAACCAAAAGATGCCGATTTCCACTTTTGCGGCAAAGATACTGTCACCGGCAAACCTTATTGTGCCGAACATTGCAAAGTTGCCTATACATCTTTAAAAGAATTGGCCAATCAAAATAAAAACGATGCTAAAAAAGAAAACAAACAAGAAGTCATCGAGGATGCAGAATTTGAAGAAATTGATACTACGGCAGATTCTCAAGCTGAAAAATTGAAAACGTCTAATATAAAACACGTTTCTGAAAAGGAAGAAAAAACTTCAAATAGTACGAAAAAAGAAGGAGAAAACAAAACATCCAAAGAAACGGTAGCAAGCAAAAAAAGTTCTGAAAAAACACCTGCAAAGTCCGTTAAGAAAACAACAGTCGCCGATAAACAAGAAAAAGTGACGGCCACCAAATCGTTTGCACCTAAGACAGGTGCCAGCAATGTGACATCGTCCAAGGCAGTTAAGAAAATTTTGGATAAAGAAATGGTGCCAATCTCCTCTAAAAAACAAACGTCTGTCAAACCAGCATCCAAAAATGCAACCAAAACGCTAAAGGAACCTAAGGAGGATGATAAAGCTACCCCTGTTGCATCCATATTAAAACGCGTTGTTAATGCTGCAAAATCAAAGAGGAAATAATGATTCATCAAAATACGATATGCTTGGTCGACGGTTCGGGGTATATCTTTCGGGCTTTTTATGCCTTACCTGCTATGACACGTTCTGATGGAACTCCGGTTGGAGCCGTATACGGTTTCATCAATATGCTTATGAATTTGGTACGTGAAAGCGGATGTGACCACATTGTCGTCGTATTCGATGCAAAGCGTCATAATTTCCGAAATGAAATTTTTGCTGATTACAAAGCAAACCGTGGCGAAACCCCGCCCGAATTAGTGCCACAGTTTCCGCTTATCCGCCAGGCCACGGAGGCGTTTAACATCCCTTGGGTTGAAATGGAAGGGTATGAAGCTGATGATTTAATCGCCACATATGCCCGAATTGCTGCCGAAAAAGGATGGAACGCCCGCATTATTTCCGCTGACAAGGATTTAATGCAGTTGATGAATGACAAGGTCTCCCTTTACGACCCTTTAAAACGCAAACAATTGACCGAAGAAGATGTGAAAGAAAAATTTGGCGTAACACCTGATAAGGTCGTTGATGTACAAGCTTTGATGGGTGATTCGATTGATAACATTCCAGGTGCCACCGGTATTGGACCTAAGACGGCGGCCGAATTGATAAATCGATTTGGTTCTTTAGATAAGTTGTTACAAAATTTATCCGACATAACCCAACCCAAGCGCCGTGAAGGACTCATTCGCGACACAAAACAAATTCTAGTTTCAAAACAATTGGTTACATTGGACAGCCACGCGCCAGTCAATGAAGATTTAACGGTTTTCAAAACGCCTGTTCCCGATTATGATAAAATTTTAAATTTCCTGCAGGAACAAGGGTTTAAAAGCTTGATTGAACGTAGTAAAAATTGGACACGTAAGCAAACTGACGGTCTTCAACCGCCTTCGACTTTCTTTAATGAAATCAAAACTTCAAAAACACTCAGTACCATTGAAACGCCAACAACCGTTACTTATGAGTTAGTCCAAGATGAAGAACATTTGAAAAAGTGGATTGAACGAATTTATCAAAAGAAAGTCGTCGCTGTTGATACCGGAACAACTTCTTTGGACGTTATGCGTGCCAAAATGGTTGGTTTTTCTTTATGTTGTGAAATGGGACATGCTTGTTATGTTCCCTTGCGACATGGCGGCGATGAAGATGAAAAATCAAACGGGACGGATTTATTTTCTTTCGCGGCAGACCGTCCGAAACAATTATCTGTTAAGAAGGCTTTGACTCTGTTAAAACCGATTTTGGAAGATAAATCCATTATCAAAGTCGGCCATAACATCAAATATGACATGCACATTTTCGGCCATGAATACGGCACTGATTTTATGGTTGCTCCGATCGAAGATACGATGTTGATGAGTTATACGCTCTACGGCACAACGCATGGCCATGGTATGGATGAATTGGCAAAACTTTATTTGCATCATGACACTATTAAATATATTGATGTATGCGGCAAAGGGCGCAAACAATTGTGTTTTGACCAAGTTGAGTTGGATGTTGCAAAGGATTATGCTGCCGAAGATGCTGACATTACCATGCGTTTATACCAATTTTTTAAACCGCAATTGGATGAAGACAAATCGCTTAAAAAAGTCTACACCGATATTGATTTGCCGCTAATCCCTATTTTGTTTAAAATGGAACAAGCGGGCATTTTAGTTGACCGAGACCAACTTAATAATTTAAATGTCTATTTTATCAAAGAAATTGAACGTTTAACAAAAGAAATTCACATGTTGGCCAATGAAGAATTTAATTTGAATTCGCCTGCACAACTGGGCGTCATTTTATTTGAAAAAATGGGTTTGGAAGGCGGTAAAAAAGGGACAAGCGGCGCTTGGCTGACCGATATGAAAGTACTGGAAAAATTAGCCGAAGAAGGCATTGAATTGGCACAAAAAGTGTTGGAATACCGTTCGTTTTCGAAATTAAAAACTACATATGTTGACGCCCTGCTCGCGATTATTCAACCGCCACATGAACGCGTTCATACATCGTTTATTTTGACCGGAACAAACACGGGTCGATTAGCGTCCTCGGATCCGAATTTGCAAAATATCCCCATTCGTACCGAAGCGGGTAAAGAAATCCGAAAAGCTTTTATTGCCAAAGAAGGCTATAAACTTGTGTCGGCGGATTATTCGCAAATCGAACTGCGTTTAATTGCCAATTTGGGGAATGTTAAATTGCTCAAAGAGGCTCTATTGAGCGGCGAAGATGTGCATGCGGCGACGGCATCCCAAGTATTTGGCATTCCACTGCCCGAAATTGATGCCGATACGCGCCGCAAAGCTAAAGCGATTAATTTTGGCATTATGTATGGGCAATCGGCTTTCGGATTAGCGGCTGTTTTGAATATTTCGCGCACCGAAGCGCGCCAGTATATTGATGCTTATTTTGAAAAATATCCCGAAATGAAACAATATATGGAACAAACCATCATGTTTGCACATGAACACGGATATGTTTTGACACCATACGGACGCAAATGCTTCATTAACGGCATCAACGAAAAAGGCATGCGCGGTTTTGCCGAACCCNNTTAACGCACCGTTACAAGGCGGCGCGGCAGACATCATTAAAATGGCAATGGTTAAGGTTGCAAAAGATTTAAAAAGCACCGACTTGGATGCAACATTATTGTTGCAAGTTCATGACGAACTCATTTTTGAAGTTGCAGATAAAGATGTAGAAGCGGCCAAAGTTATCATCAAAAATGCAATGGAAAACGTTGTTAAATTGGATGTCCCGTTAATAGCCGAAGTCGGTGTCGGTCATAATTGGAAAGATGCGCATTAATTTAAGAAACACGGGCTAACTGTCTTTATAAACTAATGGGTATTGCTTCCCATAAATATGCAAAAGATTACTAAATTAAAAAGCTTCCGAAGAGGAAGCTTTTTTTATGTGCCTTTTATGAACAAAACACAGAGTATAGGGTATAAATAACTTATAAACCGCGTTCAAACTGCCTCTTTTTAAAACCGTGGACCCTACTTTTTAATTTTGTTTGCTGCATATCCTCACGAATGGAAGCAATTGTCAAAACAGATACACTGAGCATAAGATAAATGAGGTGTTTATCCAACTTTTCTTGATAAATTTTTGCCTGTTGTTCATTTTGTGTGTTTACCGCTTTATTACTATAATCATAAGCATAATATATAGGAATGAATGTTGATAAACCAATCATACCCAAAAGTGTTTTTTGAAATTTTCCCATTTTTACGACCTCCTTATTATTTAATTTAAAAGATTAAATATCAAAAATAAAAACAAATCGTTTTAACAATCGTGTTCACGTTTTTGTTCCATTATTTTTTGAATAATCTTGTCAGCGTTAGAGGATTTCCCTACCTCTTTTTTAAAGGAATCAATGCCAAGTGTCAAAATAACTAATGCTGAGATGGTCGGAACAACCCAAGCTACTTCAGCCGCTCTGTTTCGCACAGTTGGCACTTTATCCATCGTTTGAGCTGTTTGAGACATTTGGGTATGATTTATCTGCACTTTAGGTGTCTCACCATTCACCGGCAATGCTATAGCAGCTATGGCACACAACGCACGTACATTTTTATTGATTTTTGACATTGTCTTCCTTTCAAAGATTTAATAACTATTCTCTTGTCTTTGCATTTTTCACTGAATTAATTTCAACTTTTCGGCTCATTTTATAATCATAGACACAACTTCCCACCACTAAAAACGGCAACGCATAAGCGGTATATGCCAAAATTTTTGATATAATTTAAGAATTTTCCGAAACATAACGCTGTAATTTTGTCGGTTCATCTCCTTTTTGAAGTTCTCCGTATATAACGGGAGCTATTAATGCCGCTGCAATACAAAAAGCGCGTACTTCCTTGTTATTAAAGTTAATGTTCGACATCATCTCATTCTTTTTTTATAAATCAAACCCCTCTAGGGTTTATTCTATACTTTAAAATAAAAATTAATTCAAGCCAATATTGGAAAACTGCTTTTTAAAGGCATTCTTTTTTCAACATACGTTTGACATCCAACATATTATCAGCAATTTGAGTGGCGCCCAACTCATGTATCTCATCAATCATTCTCTCTTTTAACGAGCCATGATGTTCCACAAACGGTATAATTTCCATATGCGCGTTTATCGCGGCCTGAACACCGGCAACGGCATCATCAATAACGATGCATTGCGATGGTTCATAGCCCATATGCGCTGCGGCATATAAAAATAAATCTGGAGCGGGTTTCCCGCGTTCAACCATATCGGCCGAAAAAATATTTTCTTTATCAAAAAATTTTCCAATATGCAAAATATTTATTTTTTCAAATGTATTTTTAACCGAATCGCCCGTCGCAATACACTGGCAACCATCATAAGTTTCAAATAAAGGCAAAATACCGGACGTCAAAGTAATTTGTGCCCGTTTTTTATGCAAAGAATCGCCGCAATAATCAATTAATTCTTGAACATCGACATTCAAGCCGAACTCGTCCTTCACTCGTTCAAATTTAGTTTTGTTACTAACTCCGGCAAACATTTCATACCAAAACTCATAAGGATAATCCAAATGGTAGCAATGCTTAAAAAAATCAGCCCAAGCTCCAACCCAAAGCGGTTCAGTATTTGATATAACGCCGTCAAAATCCCAAATTATTAATTTTTTCATTTGATAATCCTTATTTTTATTGCTTATTTTTCCCCTTCACAAAACACATAAAGAACATACGGAATGTTTGACTAAGCAATTTGTTATGCTTCAGCTTTTTTAGGGGAATAAAAATACAATGGGGGAATGATTCATTTTAAGGAACAATAAATGTACTTTAATAATCATCTAAGATTTCAGGTTTTTTAACTTTTTTAAGGGTTTTCTTGGGGCGCCTTGATTTCAAATCGGGAACCATTGTCGTGATAATGTCATGCACTTCTTTAAGCTGATTGCCATATAAATGGTCAGCTGACGGAATTAAACGATACTCTACATGTACAAATCTGTGGCCGGCCAATTGTTCTGCCAACATTTCAACCGAAGTTTCTGACACAATTGTGTCTTTGCCACCTTGAATAATTAACCCCGAAGCCGGACAAGGAGATAAGAAATCAAATGCATATAAGTTTGTAGGCGGAGATACAAAAACAAACCCGCTGACTTCCGGACGGCGCATGAGAACTTGAGCAGCAATCCACGCACCGAAAGAATAACCGGCAATCCAACAAACATTCGTTTCAGAATCCATATTTTGCAAATAATCCAACGCAACAATGGCATCCGCCAACTCACCGACACCTGTTCCATCAATTTCACCTTGGGAATTCCCAACGCCCCGATAATTAAATCGCAAAACCGAAAAGCCCATATTCACAAAAGCTTGAAAAATCGTATAAGTTACCCGATTGTTCATCGTTCCGCCTTGAGCCGGATGTGGATGTAACACTAAAACCAAAGGAGCTCGAGGATTTTCGGATTTATGGAAACGTCCTTCCAATCTTCCGACAGGACCGTTGAAAAAAACCTCAGTCATACAAAAACTCCTTTTAAGTTATTAAAAAATAATCAAAACGTTTATTTTATGCAGTTTATCGCATTTTTTTATCAAAATCAATATTTTTTTTGTTGACATTTAAGATGTTTCGGGTTATATATGTATTCGCCCAATGGCGGAATAGCTCAGTTGGTAGAGCGGTGGAATCATAATCCATGTGTCGGGGGTTCGATCCCCTCTTCCGCTACCATTTAAAAACTCTTAAGATTTATACTTAAGAGTTTTTATTTTTTCAAAGTATAGGAATCATAATCTATATACTCAAGAACCTTACTTAAATTTCCTTTCGACTAAAAAAAGCCCCGATTTTCGAAAAAGTATTTATAACGAAAATCTTTCAAGCATCACAAACTCCAAGTTTACCCTCCCCTTTTTTAAGAGTATAAAAAGTATTTAAGTATACCTTGAAAAAGAGCTTTGTTTTGACCCATTAATAATTAAGTCAAAAAGGAAGCAAAAATGAAACAAACAAAAATCTGTTCAAACGCTGCAACAAAAAGAATGCTGCAATTTCAAAAAGATGAAATTACAAGTTCGATTATTTATACGCGATTTGCTAAACGTATGAAAGATTTTAAAAATCGCAAAATACTATTGCAAATTGCAAATGATGAAAAAAAACATGCTCAAATATGGAAAAATTATACGGGTCAAGAAGTTCGCCCTAACCGTTTCAAAATCATGTGGTATTTATTTTTGACATACGTTTTAGGGTATACTTTTATCGTAAAGCTATTGGAAAATGAAGAATATAGCGGTGCCAGAGGATTGGGAATCGTTAAACAAGAAATCCCCGAAGTTGTACATATCATTGAACAAGAAGAAAAACACGAACGTTTATTAATGAATATGCTCAATGAAGAACGCTTAAATTATGTCGGAGCCATGGTATTAGGGTTAAATGATGCCTTGGTCGAATTAACAGGCACCATAGCAGGATTGACTTTTGTGTTGGTTCACACAAAACTTATCGCATTGGCGGGAATTGTAACGGGAATAGCTGCGACCTTATCAATGGCCGCGTCAAATTATTTAGCAGAGCGCGCCAATAAAAATCCGCATGCGCTTAAGGCATGTATTTATACCGGAATAGCTTATATCATTACGGTTGTCTTGTTGGTTCTGCCATACTTATTTTTTCCGGATAAAATGTACTTGGCTGCGCTTTGTACCATGATATTAATCGTAATCGGAATTATTTTTTTCTTTAATTACTATATTGCAATTGTGCGTTCCGAAGCGTTTTGGCCACGTTTTTTGGAAATGGCAACCATCAGTTTATCCGTAGCCCTTATATCATTTTTGATTGGGTTGCTGGCGAAACTGTGCTTTAATTTAGATGTTTGATGTATAAAGTTTAAGAAGCACGGCGGTCAAAATATTAATCAACCGCCGTTAGAAATAAATACCAACAATTAACAAAACACTCTTTAAAAGTTCTTTATCCGGACAGAAAAATTATTACCGTCCTTGATTTTGCCTTGTTAATTCAATCTTATAAAGTTTTCCCCATTCGTCATATAATTCTTGTTTTTCTTTGACTGCGCGTGCTTTTGCTTGCACTTCTTCCAAAGATTTAGCATTCAAAATTTCCTTCAAAGAAACACTTTGTGGTGCAGAATCATCTAAGTATCTACCTACCCATTCGCTACCGGCATCCAATGCTTGGTGCAATCTTGCAAAATCTGGATAAGCTGCTTTGGCACGTTCTACAAATTTTTTTGGATATTGCATAATGTTACCTCCTGTTTATTCTTTTTATCCCAATATAGGATACCTCTTAAATCTATATTAGTCAAGTAAAAAAGTATATTTGTCGAACAAAAAAAAGCTCTCCGTTAAGAGAGCTTTTTCATTCCTTTAGAACTACCTTATTTTTCGATAGATTTACCATTCACGATTTGGTAATATTTTCCATCTTTACCTTTTTTAAATTCTTCGGGCGGATAACGGTCCCAATTAATGATTAACATTTCATCGTCAAAACGTCCGACTGAACCCGAATCTTTGTATCCCGAAGCCAATTCGCGGTAAATCCGATATTGTGTCGGCATAACCAAAGTGTCTTGCCAATATTGGTGTATTACGGGGATTTTTTTCGGCGCAAATGATACCAAAGGCGGCGTCAATTCTTCGCTGTATTCTAATATATCATATTTATCAATATGTTGTATGTGAGTTTTCAGTTTTGCAACATTCGGATTATTTTTAGCCATTTCATCAATGCGTTTCATCAATTCGTCATCAATAACATAAAAATATGACGGGTCGGATACATAACCGCTGAGAATTTCATCTTTGCGTTCATTGACAAGTTCAACGGGCTTTGCCGTCCAACGGCTGTTTAAAAAGCCATAATTGACCTTTTTATTATGCTTGATTGCCCATCTCCAAATACCGCGATAATTTCTGTTATGAGCAAAAATAAAGACTTTGTCATACTGCTTTGCCAATCTGTCCCATTCAGGGGAAACCGTATCTAACGGTACAGGACGGGCATTCCATATAAAATCCGATTTCATTTTATAAGATGGATACAAATCCCAAATTTGCACGATTAACAACAACGGCAAAATCCAATACATTTTTTTACCGAATTTTTGGTAACCGGTTTTAATGATAAAATAAGCTAATAAATACCAAACAACCCAGAAAAACCGCGCAGAATACCTGAAAGTACCACCCAACCATTCGACAAAAGGACCGGGATTGTAAGACAAAATAAGCGTATCGCCCATTTTAATGCGGTTGGACATTGCAAACAAAACCAATGCCGCTAAAACAAGAGCCATCATCCAATGTTTTTTCAAATTTTTCTTTTTGAATAAGGCTAAAACTTCGTAGATACATAAAATTAGCAATATCAATAAACCAAGGCCGAAATAATTATCATTATCAAACATGGCCTTTGGCGTCAAGTTATTGAAAAATTGAGATTTACTCCATATCGGATTAAACAAGGCCGTTACATTTAAAGCGCCTGTTTGCCAACCACCGCCGGATAAATCCTTTAAAGATGTTGTACCGAACATGCCAAGCATATAGTACCAAAATACTAAAACCGCGCTCAAAAATGCAATACCAAATCCCAAAGATTTCCAAGAAATTGTTTTTTCCTGGCACACTTTTTTATACCAAAGTAAAAAGAAAAAGACCGTGCACATCGGCAAAAAGTAAGGACAAATAACCATTGCCAATGAGTAAATAATGCCCATATAAATCCATTGTTTTTTGCCTAATTTGTCATTTAACCAAATCAGCATGGAAAACAACAAAATAAAATGCGGCATTAAATTGATATGCACAAAAACGCGCATTAACATAATGGGCGCCGATACAAAAAACAAAGAAGCAACAACAATCAAAAATTTATTTTTAAAAGCATGACGGAAAATCAAAACAGAAGCAACTGCTTGTAAAATATAAGAAATCAATATCCAAATTCCGACAAAGTTCGCATCCGCACGCATGCCGAAAAATTTATGAAACACTTTAAAAATCAAAGACATTAATGGGGAACCGTCGGTGCCGTGAACCGAAATGCCAAACGGATAGCCTAAATTCATATGCGTGAAAATCGGCCATCTCCATTCATCCAAGCGATAAAAAACGCTGCCGAAATAGGTAACGGAAAAGTCGCCCCCTCGAACGGCCCAATCGACATCATTAATATCAAGCGTTCTGAATGAGAATACAACAAAGAAAGCCACCAAAGTTATCAGCAAGGTCGCCAACATGTCCCAATTTTTCTTTGAATAATCAATAAGATTTGTCATATCTTTCCTTATTTATCTTGATTTAGACTCGTTTCATCTACAATGTAACTGGGCCTTTTTTTCATCTCCATAAAAATCATGCCGATATATTCACCGATAATTCCCATCATGAAAAGTTGGGAACCGCCCAAAATGAGAAACACGCACATAATCGAGGCCCATCCCGAAATAGTTGCGCCGCCAAAAAGTTTCATATACAATACATACGCGGTAAATAAACACCCGAGTACGGCAACAATAAAACCTGCATAAATCGCTATTCTCAATGGTTTAACACTAAAAGACGTTGCCCCTGCCATAGCCAATGACATCATTTTTTTAAGGGTATAAGCACTTTTGCCGGTAAAACGCGGATGGACTTGATAGGAAAGTGCCTTTTGCTTAAAACCCATCCAAAAAACGAGTCCGCGCAAAAAAAGTGTTTTTTCGGGCATATTTTTAAGGATTTGAACTGCCTTTTTGTCCATTCCCCGAAAATCTGCAGTCCCCGAAGGCATATTCAAACCTGTTAAAAAATTAAATATTTTGTAATACAATTTCGATGTGGAACGTTTAAACAAACTTTCAGTTTTCTTATCAGTGCGAACCGTGTAAACAATATCATAGCCATTTTGCCATTCTTGTATCAAGGTCGGTATCAAATTGACCGGATGTTGCAAATCGGCATCCATTGAAATGACAAAATCGCCCGTTGCGCTATCTAAACCGGCTTTTAAAGCATATTGGTGACCAAAATTGCGAGACAAAGATATATAATGAATATTTTTGTTGTGCAAACGTAATTTTTTAATGGTGTCCAAGGTATTATCAACACTGCCATCATTAATGAAAATAATTTCATATGATTTATATTGTTTTAGCACATTTACCAATTCATTCGCTAAACGCGGAATATTCCCTTCTTCGTTAAAGGCAGGAACAACAACAGAAACTTTGAAATTTTTCATTTTTATTTCCGATAAATAAACTAAAAAATAATATATCTTCTTTTAAATGATTTTAATTTAAAAGTAAACAAAAAACATAAAAGCAAGAAAAATCAATTCTGATTTTTCAACGTTGAGACGATTTTAATTTTGTGTAATCTAACTGTGTAAAACGGATTTTGCTTTGAGAAACGCCTTGAGAAGATTTTATCAAATCTTGAACCTTTTTATCAACATACTTCTTCATGGCCGCAGCTTGTTGTTGGGGATTCATTGCACGCACCGCCATAAAACGATTTACCATTTCGCTTAAGAATGGCGATGTCTTTGATTGAATTAACTCCTCGGACACCTGTTGTTTCAAAACTTCTTCCAACCGTCTTTCCAATTGGGTAACATTTGTGTCGGGATGGCGCCTCCGATAAGCCAGGGCACGCGCTCGGGCTTCATAATAAAGGGCACTTTCTTCCAATTGAGTATAATTGTAACTTGTTACTACAGCATTTTGCCGCAATTTATCGCGCAGAACCATCTGAGCCTCCTTTTAGTAAGTATATGATTTAGTTTATATAAATATTATCATATGTCAAGGATAAAAAAACCCGCCATATTTTGGGCGGGTTTATAAATTCATCACCAAACTTATTTGGTTGCCACAGGCCACTGTGCCGATTTATCAGCATTGAATTGAACCCATTTTTCATCAGCTTCATCGGAAGAACTGATAGCCCCTTGCGGACATTCGGCAATACAAACGCCACAATCAATACAATCTTCTGGAGAAACAACAACCATTGTTTCACCTTCGCGAAACGCGTCAACAGGGCAAACTTCGACACAGCTTTTGCATAAAATGCAAGAATCATTTACAACGGATGGCATACTTTTCTCCTTTACAAATTTCTTACCAAATCGGTAACATATTTATATATCGTTTTTAAAAATTTTACAAGCTTTTTTTAATTTTATGGTTTATAATGCATCTAAAGTCCATGCAAAAAATATAATGGAGGCAAAAAATGGCAGTTTTATATAAAACAGGGGATAAAGATTCCCGCCCATGGGGTACTTGGGAAGTATTGGATGCGGGCAACAAACATATTGTAAAAAAAATTACGGTCATGCCCGGCAAAATTCTATCTCTGCAAATGCATCATCATCGTGCTGAACATTGGATTATAGTCGAAGGCGAAGCAGAGGTAACTTTGGGCGAAGAAGTCTTTACCGCACAAATGGATACAGCCGTTCGCATTGAAAAAGAACAAAAACACCGTATAGCCAATAAAACAGATAAACCAATGGTTTTTATTGAGGTACAAACGGGCGATACGCTGGATGAAAATGACATCGTACGCTTTGAAGACAGCTACGGACGTGTTTAACTTACGAAAAAATTAAGAAATTTTTCAATAAATATAATAAAAGCGGATGATACTTATAAACAGTCCATCCGCTCATATATATCAGTTGTTAATACCCGCCGGCAATTATATAAAATTGAAAAATTCGATTTTAAAACTTTATAGGTCAGGCTTTAACGCACGGGGCGTATCCCAATAAGAATTATCCTTAACCGTCATTGGCAATAATTGATAGGAATAAATATTAAACCCAAGCGGATTGCCGATTGATTTGGCATTGTTAAATGCAGTACGAATATAAACTTTATAACGCGCGCGCCGATAGCTGTTCTCTATTTTGCATTGAATGCATTCTTTTGAATTATCCGAACAAGCACACAATGGTTTAAACGAATCGGGAATTGGCATATCAAATGAATCAAAAATGCCAATCCAAATGTTTTCATATAAATATTGTAAATCTAACAAATGAATATCTCGCACGTAACCTTGGTTTCGAGAGGCGGCATATTCGCGTTCAGCTTCTCTTTCAAAATCTTTAAAAACCGTTTTATCCGTCGAAAAAGCCCAAACGGGTCCGTTCATTCCCCATTTTCTAGCCATAGCACTATTATCCCACGTAATAGCATGTCGGTCTTGGATATATTGACGCAACAAAGATTCTGCCATTAATTGCATCGCGAAAACGCCCCGTTGCGTATGTTCGGCCGGACGCAAACGTTTTTGTTCGGTATCAATATAAAATAAATTGACGGCACGCCTACTGGCAATTGATACATCAATACGTTCGGCCAAATACATATATATGCCGCCCAAAGCCATCAAAAATCCCAAATTAATCAAAATTAAAATAGCCAAAATGCGTGAAGTTTTAACATAGCGCCTTTCCGGGAGCGCTTTGACTTGCATATATTCCGGGTATCGGCCAAGCACATCGGGAGAATTATGCTCTTTTGGGAAAAAGAATTCTTTAAATACCCCCATGGATTCCTCCTTACACACATTCTTGAACGGCATAACCGCCAATCGGACGAATGAGTTGGATATTTTTTTCCTGAGCTTTTACAAAAGCTTGCAAACGTTTGTCCGACATTTCAACCACACCGTCAAATTCAACGGCAAACAAATAAATACGTGATAAATTATACGCAGGCCATACTTGATGTACCTTTAATCCTGTTATTTCCAAGAAAGATTTTAGGGATGCCAAACTTGTCTGAGTTGCCATTTCAATTGCAAATAATGTTCTGTCATTCCCTGTCGGTTTAACCGGTACTTCAGAAATGACATAAGCTTCTTTTCCAAGTTTTCCTTTTTGTTTCAAAAACGGCAATTTTGCAACAATTTTAAGCGCTTTGTGTTCACCGGTTGCCAAAGTCGTCCACCAAGAATCTTCAGATTGTTCAAAAAGCGGCAAAACAGCCACACCTGCCCCTTTGGTATCAATTTTTTGAATTGCTTGGCTGACCGATAAACACGGTATATATTTGGCCATGGTACCGAAATGGTCCTTGGTCAATTCAATCATTTCGTGCGTATTTTCTTTTGCATATACCGCAATCGAAAAGGGGCGCAACATTTGCCCTTCTCCGGATAAAATCTCTCGCCAAATTTTGACAAGCCCTTGAATTGGCAATTGCCCTTGGTTTTTCGTTAAGACACCCCTAAGAGCCATTGCCTCTCTGTCCGGTTCGTAAGCAATCATTCCCTTGGGCAGGCGCAATTTAGCTTGCAACAATTTAGTCAAGTCATTACGTTTGATAAGCAGCTTTAAAATATCAACATCAATTTTATTGATTTGATTTTGAAATTCCTCCGCCGATACTTTGTCCTGTTCCATCCTACCCCTCGGTTATCTTAATATCCGTTTCTGAGCGCTTCGCTGGCAAACGAAATATCCAAAATGACATCTGTATTATTCATGCTTGTGGACGTCAATTGAATTGTTGCAATACGTTTATCTTTGGAAAACGTCAATACACTGTTTGCCGAACGGATAACCGTGACCTCGCGCCATCCGAATTTGGGCATTTCTTGCATATAAAAATCAAACATGTTTGATTGGCTGTAAGGTGCCGTATACGTTAAACGTCCCACCAACGGATTATTGCCAAACAACATTGTGCGTTTTAAATCCATTGTTGAACGTTCGGGAACCGGCAACTCGCTAAATTGTGCGAAGTTCGGTTGCGTTTGAATTTTGCCGTCGGCAAAGGTATCCTCCGCCTTATAAGAAGCATACATATTTTCTTGATTGCATGCACCAACGCTCACTGCTACTAAAACAGCCGTCAAAATCAAGGGAACTTTTTTCATTTGTTTCATCCTTTCGTTATCTTATTTATGCCCTTACGATAAAGGGTTTTGTCTGATAAATCAAGTATTATTTTCTTAAAAAAGCTCAGCGCCCGGATTGACGGGCGCCCTTTTGACTAAATACGTACCATATGAATTTCAATCAGCGGCTTTTTGCCGTAATTTTCGGACAGGAAGCGCCGTATCGTCGTGCGCACAGCTGTTTCAATCATATCATTGCGCCCTTTGTGCTCAGCAGGCAACATGTCAATGCTTTGTTTGACTAATTCAACCAATTTCGTTTTATGCCCTTCTTCGGATTCCAACAAACCGAATGATGAAAATTGCGGCTCTCCCATTACGGCACCTGATTTGTCCACGACAATTGTCGCAACCAATGTGCCCCCTTCCATCATTTTACGGCGTTTTTTAATGGCCGTGTCATCTNNACAATACGTTTGCCATCGACAGCCAAGATACCCGCAGGGACAATCCCCAAAATTTGCGGCGTATCATCCAAGGCAACCACTTCACCATCTTCAAGCGCAAAGGCAAATTCGGCACCCCATTTTAAAGCCAACTCCATATGAGCGGTCAATTCCATTGCTTCGCCATGGACGGGCAATGCGATTTTCGGTTTTAACGCTTTATAGAGTTTTTCCAAATCTTCTCCGTCATAGTGACCCGATACATGCACTAGCGCGTCGCGGTCAGTAATGATTTTAATGCCTTTGGCCTTTAAGCGTTTTTGCAACAAAGAAATGGATTTTTCATTGCCCGGAATAACACGGGATGAAAAAATGATAACATCATCCGGTCCGAAATACACCGAATTTTTTTGCGGCATAACTGACGCTAAAGAGTTGAGAGCGGAAAATGGTTCACCTTGAGATCCCGTGCAAATATAAAGCACACTGCCGACAGGACGTTCCAAGGCCTCACGCTCAGATAAAAACGGCGGAATATCTTTGAAATAACCGGATGCGCGGGCAGCCGCCTCCATGCGCCACAACGAACGTCCAAGCAAGCATACTTCGCGGTTATTAGCCTGGGCAGCCAAGCAAATGCTTTCCACGCGCACAACGTTTGATGCAAAACATCCGACGCCGATTTGACGCCCGGGGAATTGGGCAATTAAATTCGACAAAGCCTCGCGGACATCTTGTTCATTTTTGTCCGTGTGTTCGCCAAAAACATTTGTAGAATCGCACACGAGTGCCAAAACGCCTTCTTTGCCGAGCTGTTTTAAATGGTTCATGTCCATTTTTTCGCCACNNCGGTTGCGTATCGAATTTCCAATCGCCCGTATGGACAACCAACCCTTCTTTTGTGCGAATAGCCAACGCATTGGGTTCGGGAATGGAGTGATTCATGGCGATAAATTCAACTTCAAACGGGTCCAAATCAACAATAGAGCCTTGTTCAACCACATGTGTTTGAGCACGTCCCAGCAAACCAAATTCATTAAGGGAAGCTTCCAATAATTCATTGGCAAACGGTGTCAGATAAATCGGGCATTGCAAATCATGCCATNNAAAATGGTCAACGTGGCCATGCGTCACAACTAAGCCGACGATGTCTTTCTTTTTATCAGCCAAAAACTTCGGGTCGGGCAATAACACGTCGATACCCGGCAATCCGTCGCCGGGGAAGCCGACGCCGCAATCGACAATCAGCCATTTGCCCTTATACCCATATAAAAAGCAATTCATGCCGACTTCATCAGAACCACCCAGCGGTATAAAAACAAGTTTTTCGGGCGGGATAATAACCGCCTCATTCGTTACAGTATTCATTTTTTTCCTCTTCATTAACGACTAAAATATCATGTCGCGTTCGACAAGATAAAAAGCCCTAACCAATTATTAATCCATCAAAAATACGACACCTGCCGTAATTTCTTTTAACGTTTTATCCGGTAATTGTAAAATCAAAGCGCCGGATGCGCTTAAATCCTTAAAAATCCCAACAAGTTTTTTATCGGGCAAATTGACACAAATTTGCGTATGAAGACCTTGCAAATACGACATATATTCTTGCCTTAAATTTTTAAACCCGTTTTTATTTAATTCTTGAAGATTTAAAGTCAAATTGTCAAGTATGAGCTCAGTTAAATCTTCACATGACACAGAGCTTTTTAAATGAGCCGCCTGATACGGCAATCCGGCAGTCGGGCAAGATACCACATTTACACCTATGCCGGCGACAATTCCTTTATCCGTTTTTTCAAGCAATATCCCTGCTAATTTTTTCCCGTCCAACAAAACGTCATTGGGCCATTTAAGTTTTATCGGCAGGCCCTTTAAACTTTGAGCAACAGACAACGCAACGATAAACGCCAAAAATGGGGATTTTTCGGCCAAATCGGGCAAAACGGCAGACATGTATAAATTCCCTGGAGGGCTTGACCAACTATGCCCATACCGGCCCTTGCCCGCCGTTTGGGATTTTGCCACAATAACCGTAAAGGGAGGGTACTCGAGAGCCGTTTTATTCGTGCTTTCTAACGTCTCAAAGATAAACTTTTTCCAAATCATAGCCCGACTATAACACATTTTTTTCTAAAACAAAAGAAAAACCTTGATTTAATATGATTTTGAGTTGTATATTATAGTGGTACTTAACACAAAAAAACCATAAAAAAGGACACAAAATGAACAAAACCATTCTTATACTGGCAATCATTGCCGTTTTGCTGATTGCCTATGTTGCGATGAAATCCGAAAAAACAACAATTGAACGCACGCCGGTTGTTTCAGATACAGCTGTTGTTCAAGCAAGCGGTTCAGATAACATTCCGATGCCTGATGCGGCCGAAGAAATCATTATTGTGGATGAAGAAATGCCCGATCCGCAAGATATTTCTGTGGTCGATGAAGAAGTAATACCCGCACAGGGGGAAACTGTCTCGGAAGAAGCCGAAGTTATTGCCATACAATAAATTTATCCAATTGTCGAAAGGGATATATCATGAAACAATTCTTATTCAGTTGCGTTGCCATTTCCTGCTTGTATGCCGGCATCTCATATGCCCAAGGTGCCGATCAACAAAAAGTGCCTGCCAATACACAACAAACGGCGGATATGTCCCACGATACAAAACAAAGCTCTCATCTTGACCCAAAATTAGTATACACGGTGGAAGAAAATACTATTTTGGAAGCTTTGGAAAATTTTTTATATTTTAGCGCAATGGATGATACGCGCAAAACCGATGTGCGCCAAGACGGCCAAGATTTTATTATCACGATTACAAATCCCAAAGTACTTGAACAAAAACCTGCTCAAATCCGCATGGTCCGTTCCGGCGAATTTATGGGCAAACCGCAATATAAAATGTCTCACGCGTCTTGGGACAGATATAAACAAGAGATTTCAAAATACATCGGCCAAGACACCGTTACGGTTAATTCATACTCAGAAGATTTGACGTGGGTGCCCGAACTTGGCATCTTAACGAACCAATCGATTAAAGCATCAGATATTCGTTTGCAGTTTGAAGATGTGGTGGTTTCAGTCAAATCTATGGTCTCTGATTCGTTGATACGCGAAAGCGGTGACAAAATGGATATTGCCTCAATGTCCAGCATGACCGGTTTAAAACTTACAACGCCATACGTAACAATTGAAGTTCCCAACGAAACACAAAATATGCAAATGACGGATGCTGCGTTAAGCGCCGATTCAACCATGCAGGTATTGACGGCTTCGGATGTGCAATTCTCAAGCACAATACCGTTGATTTCCATTTCTTCGCCGGTTATGCCCGGACAAACATTAACCGCAAAAATGTCCACAACGGGGTCATTTACCAAAACATTTAATATTGATTCAACCATTTCGGATATTAAAATGAGTGGTAATAATATGATTGCTTTGCCATTGTTGCCTCAAACCATTACATCCAAATTAACGGTTGACGAGTTGTCAAAAGATTTGTTAATTGCCTATTTTACCATGCAAAATCAATTAAATGAAATGGATGAAAATACACCAGAAGCACAAGAACTGGAACAGAAATTAAATGCTGCCGGTGATCAATTATTAAGTACATTGGTTTTAAATATTAATGAATTATCCGTTGAAAATGACCAAGCGGGCTTACATTTGACCGGACAAATCAAATATGCCGAACCGTCATTTAATGCTACGGCGAAATTGACCGTTACAAATTTTGATTTGATTTCACCCAAACCCGCACCGATTAATGAACAAGCCTGCAAAGCAGCCTTGGAACGCATGACGGGCCAAGAACGCCAATTGCCGCCTCAATGTATTCAAAATGCAGGGTTGTTGGAGGCTTTGCGCCCTTACCTTCCCACTGCCCAACATTCTGTAAACGCCAAAGGCCAATCGGTTGATATTTTCACGATTGTTTATACGGCGAATGCGTTAACTGTCAATGGGCAAACCGTTTTCAAGGCCGATAATTTAACTTCGCCACAAACGAAAGAGATAGCTCCTTTAACTTCCAAGGATGAGGTAAATACTAAAGAAGTCCCTTTAAATGATGCTGTGCAAGAAAATATTCAAGAAACAATCGTGATTTCTAAAAATGGTGAAGCACAAGAAACACTTGAAGACGTTTCGGCAGAAATTGTTGAAGCCAATAAAATTATCGAAGCGCAAAAAATGTTGGATGATGTTGTATCAATTGATTAGCCATGACAAAAGACGAATTGATTGAAAATTTTTCCTATTTGCCCGATTGGGAAGACAAATACCGTTATTTAATCGAACTGGGAGAATCTGCCGAGTCCATGCCGGCATCCGAAAAGACTCCCGAAAATAAAGTGAGCGGATGCATGTCTCAAGTGTGGATTTCACATCATTTCAAAGGGGGCAAACATCACTTTATCATGGACAGTGATGCTCATATTGTTAAAGGGTTAGAGGNNGCTGTTTTGCTCATCCTTATCAATGATAAAACCACGGAAGAAATTTTAAGTTTGGATATTGAGGCTATCTTTAAAGAAATAGGATTGGAAGAACATTTATCCCCCACCCGCCGAAATGGTTTTTCAAGCATGGTTGAACGTATCCATAATTTGATAAACACTTAGGTTGAAAGCAAGCCAAAAATACGCCGATCTAAAACAAATAAAAACCGCCCAATTTTTCGTGTNNCAAAACGGCATTAATGTAAATTATGAAATCTTAGCCCAAGAAAAATATCTTGATGAATTAAAGCTTAAATTGGTTGAGGAAGCAACGGAATGCCTCAATACGCCATTAACAGAAAAAGACGAATTATCAAAAGAATTAGCCGATGTTTTAGAAGTTAATCAAAACGGCGGGTCTTAATCCTGCCGAAATTTTGGCGTATAAAAAACAAAACACGAAAAATTGGGCGGTTTTGATTTAAAGATAAAAACACATTTCGTCGAAATTGATGAAAACAACAAACCCGAACTTGATTATTATTTGAAGTACCCCGATAAATACCCATGTATCAATAAATAAGAAAAAGTTTTTAGGTTATCCCCCATTTCGAATTGACGGCAAAAAAAGAAAGACGAACTATTCCTCGGCTATTGTGTCAGGTTCATCGGTAAATTCTTGAACCTTTGAGGTCTTAACACCTTCAATTTTAGCGCCCTTAAAGGCATTTAAAATGCCGGCAACTAACGGGTCTTGCTTTAATTGAACCAACTCTTGTTCTTTTTTTTCCTGCTTGACTTCATTTTGAGTTTTGGCCGCCGCCGATGCGCGCGTTTCCACAGACCATGGCATTTTGGTTGCCCTAGTTAAAAATTTGGCCAATGTCAT